>JAATGW010000284.1 GCA_015654495.1 Chitinophagales bacterium | reverse complement strand
CCCCGTAAGGCGCGAACCACTGCCGTTCACATTAAGCCATTCGGGAAACGGTAATTCGCGCCGCCCGCCTTGTGTTAGTTCAATAAGTTTTGTCCTGGAGTCAGTTAAATCATGATGTATACCGGTAAAAACCAATGCCCTGTTTCCAAGATCGACCCGCACTGTTCTGGTTTGAACTGAAGGAAGGCTGAAAGACTTTTTCAACATATAAGTGTTCCAGGCTCTGAATTTCTGAGATAAAGTAGATTGATACGCAGATCCTGAAACCTGGTTAGCTTCAATAACAAATTCCTGAGCCTGAACAGAATTGAAAACTGCTGAAAATATAAGCAGCAAACAGCTAAATAAAATTCGCAAATTCCTTCTCATACAGTCGCCGTGTCTGATAATTTAAGTGGGGTTGGAACCAGATAGTAATCAGTAGGAATTGCGATGGGTATAAATATATCATATTAAATTCTGCAATGCAAGTAAGTGAGCTTATTAATTTTAGCCCTTCTGGTCCACAAGCTCCGGACAAAGAAAGCTTCCTGTGAAATGCCGGAGACAATGATTAGAATTCGTTTTAGCATTTCAATTTACAGGGCTTATTGATTTTCCAGTTCCTTTCAAGCTCTCCACTATATATT
The DNA here is from genome assembly GCA_015654495.1 of Chitinophagales bacterium. Classification (GTDB taxonomy): domain Bacteria; phylum Bacteroidota; class Bacteroidia; order Chitinophagales; family Chitinophagaceae; genus Pollutibacter. The sequence goes on along the minus strand of JAATGW010000284.1, from coordinate 10,039 downwards.
CTTTTAATCCGAACCCTCTGTCAGGCTACTACCAATACCCGGGAATTGGGAAAGTCTGATCGGCCCCGCTCCCCGGTCAGTCTTTAAATAGCCAGAGTGCAAACCAGGCATGGCTTTAATCTGCTGATTCTTTAATATTACAATGTTACCGGTCTTTTGTAATTCCTTGTAATTACGGCCCGGCTCCATTACTTCCATAACCCATCATTAATCTGGCTTTCGATTCTTCAAGCTGGCAATTATTTCTTCCTGTCAGGTTCGGTCCGGGTTTTTATCTGACCGATGCACTTCTTCAGATGTGTAAAGTATTACCAGGCTCCTTTCTTTGGAGAAATTTTAAAGCAGTAAATTTTCTGAATAAATTTCCGGAGAGAAAAATAAACCTGCGCTTTTGAAAAGCCAGTTGTTTGTGCAGGTTTCAATAGTTGTTAGCAACAGCCTGAAACTTTTTAAAAGTACCGGTATCATATAACCGAAAAACCGTGTTTTCAACCGGATTTAGAAATGAGAACAACAAATGAGTATGCGGTCGTCTTAAATGCTGTGCATTCATTTGTCAACCAGCAATTTTTTTTTCGATCCCGTTTCATTAGTGCAATCGGTTTTTCTCTTTAAAAATCCAGAAAACAAAAAACCTTCATGCATTGCTGCATAAAGGTTTTAAATATTTGATATCAATATCAACAGGACTAGAATTTCCTGTATTCCCTCTTTACAAACTGATTGGCTGGTTCAAAGTTGGTGATCTTCATATTCTTTCCGTCCCACAACAATTGCTTGCGGCCCGTATAAGCGCCATAACCCTGTTTAGACGGATCGCGGTAAGCATAACTGCGGGTTGCGAGGTTACCCATCAATACAGTCTCCGTTAATGGTCCGGCAAGTGAAAATGCCGAACTGGTGTAGGTGCCAAATCCTTTCTTGCAGGCATTAGTCCACTGCGTCTGGTGACCTTCAGAGCCTCCGGGTACAAAAGGTTGTTTTGCCTTTGGCAGGGAAGCTTCATTCATGGTTCGTGTAGGCAGTAAGGTTGGTTTACGCCCAAATAATCCGGCCATTAGTTTTCCTTTGGTGCCTTCAAAAATAATTCCGCCGTCTTCTTCGGCCATCGCCTCATCAGGTAACAATTCCACCGGGCGTTTTGGTTTGATGCCTCCATCATACCAGATCATTTCCACAGCTTTCATTTTATCGCGCGCAGGAAACTGAATATGAATTTTTGCAGAAGGCGGACAACTGTCCATATAATGTGCTTCCTGAAAAAAACCGGTATAAACAGAGCCCACACTGCACTCTACCGCTGTAGGGTAACCGAGACGAAGGGCACGGAAGGGCACGTCAATAAAATGACAACCCATATCTCCAAGTGCCCCTGTTCCATAATCCCACCAGCCACGCCAGTTTGTTGGCAGATAAACGTGATTATATTCCCTGCGCGGAGCGGTACCCAGCCAGAGATCCCAGGCAACTTCCGGAGGAACAGGCTCAACTCCTGTTGGTGTGGGAATACCCTGTGGCCATGCCGGCCGGTTGGTCCATACATGTACGGTTTCCACATCACCTATCACACCGTCCTGTATCCATGTTTCCACCTTGCGTGTATCGTCACCGCTGCTTCCCTGGTTACCCATCTGTGTAACTACCTTGTATTTCTGTTCCGCTTCTGTCAGTAACCTGGCTTCGGCAATATCATGTGTCAGCGGCTTTTCTGTATACACATGTTTTCCCAATTGCATCGCTGCAATTGTTTGTACATAATGCATATGATCCGGTGTACTCACCAATACTGCATCAATCCGCTTACCTTCTTTGTCAAGCATTTCCCGATAATCTTTGTAATATGATGCTGTTGGCCAGTTCTTCCTGGCAGTAACAGACTGACGATCGTCCACATCGCAAAGCGCGACAATATTTTCGGCTCCTTTATTATAGGAAAGTGTGAGGTTTACTATTCCTTTACCTCCGGTGCCGATTGCAGCAATATTCAGTTTGTCGCTGGGAGATATATAACCCTTACCCAGCACATGACGCGGAACAATATAAAATCCTGCAGCGGATAAGGATAGGTTCCGGATAAACTTTCTTCGCGATCCTGACGCATATGGCATATTCAAAATTTTTTTTAAGGTAGGAAGAAAATGGGAAACACTGTAGTTCTTAGTTCTTAGTTCACAGTTCATAGTTCATAGTTCACAGTTCATAGTTCAGTTAAACGTTGAACGTTCAACGTTTAATGTTAAACCCCTGCCAACTATGAACTATGAACTATGAACTATAAACTAACTTTATCGGATGGAAATCAACTGGAGCGATTTTGAAAAAATAGATATCCGCGTAGGCACGATCATTAAGGCAGAGGAATTTCCCGAAGCCAGAAAACCTGCCTTTAAACTTCATATCGATTTTGGTGAGTTGGGATTAAAAAAATCGTCGGCACAGATTACCAGATATTATTCAACACAGGAGCTCGCAGGCAAACAGGTTATAGCCGTTGTAAATTTTCCGGTGAAACAGATCGGACCTTTTTTCAGCGAATGCCTGGTTCTGGGTGTGTACACTGAAGAAAAAGAAGTAGTTCTTCTTCAACCATCCCTGCCCGTATCGAATGGAATGAAAATCGGTTAGAAGTATGGAAACTCCACACGAAGATTTTATTTTTAAAAGTCCCGTTGGCCGGTTAAAATTAACAACCGATCAGGATCATATTTATTTTCTTTGGTTTGATTCCAGAGAGCCCGGCGAAGATATAGGCGAATTGCCCCGGCCTGGCGCTCTGCCCGTTAATCCGGTAGTTCGTGAAACTGTTAAACAGTTAGGGGAATATTTTGCAGGCCGGCTTCGTGAATTTGATCTTCCTTTAAAACCCCAGGGAACTGAATTTCAACTCAGGGTTTGGAAGGAACTGACTAAGATACCCTTCGGGAGAACTATTTCCTATTTGCAATTGGCCGCAAAGCTCGGCGACGTTAAATCTATCCGGGCTGCAGGAACAGCAAGTGGTAAGAATCCGATTCCACTTATTATCCCCTGCCATCGGGTAATCGGGAGCGACGGAAAGCTCGTGGGTTTTGGAGGCGGCCTCTGGCGAAAAAAATTATTACTTGATCTCGAAACTAAAATCGCTTACGGAACCCAGCAGCTTTTCCAGGATTTGCAATAACATTTCATTAACAAATCCACCCCCGTCGGCCAGGTAAAACATAAAATTTCCTTCTTTTTGAAAACCATTGATCAATTTTCAGGTAAACTTGTTATAATAATTGTCAACTTTAGATTTAATGAATAAAAAAGAAAAGATCAGAACCCTTCTTTTGAAGATTGTTCTTTTTGGCTCATTGATAATTGCTTTTAATAAAGGCGGATCGCAAACTATTTACAATGATTTTTCACAACTTGAGAAAAGATTTGCTGAAGGGAAAGACACTTTGTTTCTGATTAATTTCTGGGCTACCTGGTGCAAGCCCTGTGTTGAGGAATTGCCCTTGTTTAATGACCTGAATTCAGGATCAGCAGGTGGTGAAAAAATGAAGGTTCTCCTCGTTAGTCTGGATTTTAAAAAAGATCTTGAAAAGAAGCTGGTTCCGTTTATTAATGAAAAAAACATCAGTAAAGAAGTGGTATTGTTAACCGACCCTGACATGAATACCTGGATTCCGAAGGTAAATAAAGATTGGGATGGAAACATACCGGTCACCTGGTTTTATCAGTCTGGGAAAAAACCGCTGCTGATCAACAGGGCATTAAAAAACAATACGGATTTACAAAACGTAATTACAGGTTTTATAAGTAATAAAAATTATTTATCAACTCCATAAAATTTAAAGTTATGAAGGCAACCGCAGGCATCAGCACAGCCGCTGTTTTATTTCTTATCGGAATTTCAGCATTTACAATTTCCGGTGATGGATATAAGGTCGGACAAAAAGCCGCTGATTTTTCTCTAAAAAATGTGGATGGTAAAATGGTTTCTCTTGCTGACTATAAGAATGCAAAGGGATTTATTGTCATTTTCACATGTAACCATTGTCCTGTTGCAAAAGCGTATGAACAACGCATTATCGGCCTTAATGAAAAATTTGCATCAAAGGGATACCCTGTGATTGCAATAAACCCCACCAATCCCGATCTTTATCCTGACGACAGCTTTGGAGATATGCAAGCCCGCGCAAAAGAACAGGGTTATAAGTTTCCCTACCTGATGGATGAAGGCCAAAAAATTTATCCGAAATTCGGAGCGACTAAAACACCACATGTTTTTCTGCTCAATAAGGATCTTGAAGTAAAATATATAGGTGCCATTGATGATAACCAGGACGCAGACGCTGCAAAGGTGAAATATGTGGAAAATGCAATTGCTGCTCTCGATAAGGGTCAGTCACCAGCCCCTGCAGAAACGAAAGCAGTGGGTTGTGGAATTAAATAATTCCTGTATATACATAAGGTCTGGTGTCTGATCAACTTTGTTCCTGCTGATCAGATACCGGATTTTTATTTTTGCGCAAGTTATATCTGGCGAAAGCATCTAATTTGCTCCAACCCGACCCGATCCGATTCACCAACTATATAATTAATTTTTTAAATCCGTTTTTTTAGGGGATGGCTTAATTTCACAGTCTCATGAAAAAATTCTTTGTTTTTTGCTCACTTGTCAGTTTTTTAGGGATATCCTGTAAAGAGAAAAAGACGGTAGTAGGAGCTCCTCCGCCCGGGTCACCTAAAGCGGGTGCAATTGCCGTCGAGGGTTGGCTGATCAAACCCTCACCTATAAGCGAAACTGTGGAAGTAACAGGAAATATACTTCCGTATGAGTCGACTGAAATCCGTCCGGAGATCTCCGGAAGGGTTGTTAATCTGAATATCAATGAAGGAGCTTCGGTTTCAAAAGGTACCCTGCTGGTAAAATTGTTTGATGGTGATCTGCAGGCTGAACTTAAAAAACTGAAAGTGCAGTTGCAGATCGCAGAAAAAACAGAAGAAAGGCAGCGGGAACTTTTAAAGATCAGCGGTATCAGCCAGCAGGATTATGATCTGAGTTTACTTTCGGTTAATAATATCAAGGCAGATATGGAACTGATAGAAGTGAATATTACAAAAACAGAAATCCGGGCTCCTTATGCGGGGAGGCTGGGTCTAAGAAACATCAGTCCGGGAGCGTATATATCTCCGACTAATATTCTTACCACAATCAGTCAGGTTAACCAGATGAAAATTGAATTCAGTATTCCTGAAAAATACAGTGCACAGATCAGGAACGGAATGCAGGTAAATTTCAAAATCGACGGATCACCTGAGGATTACAAAGCTAAAATCGTTGCTACAGAAAGCAGCGTGGAACAAAATACAAGGAATCTGCGTGTAAGAGCCGTGATCAATGCAAGTGACCGCTTTCTGATTCCTGGGAACTTTGCGAAAGTGGAAGTTATCCTTGGCCAGATCAAGGAAGCGATCATGATACCTACAGAAGCCGTAATTCCGGTTTCCAGAAACAAACAGGTTGTTTTGTATAAAGGTGGTCAGGCCTTATTTGTTGATGTAACAACAGGTATCAGGGATTCTAGTCTGATCCAGGTTACCCAGGGTTTGAACTTCGGAGATACGCTCGTTACAACGGGTCTTCTGTTTTTGCGGAAAGACTCGAAACTGACGATTTCAAAAATTCAATAACGCCTCGCTGAAAACATGATCTGATGAATTTATCAGAACTCAGTATAAAACGGCCGGTACTTGCAGTTGTTTGTTCGATAGTGATTATCATATTCGGGGCTATCGGCTATACCTTCCTGGGAGTACGTGAATATCCTGCTATCGATCCGGCGGTGGTAAACGTAAATACTTCCTATCTCGGTGCCAACGCGGAAATCATTGAACAACAGATTACCGAGCCGCTTGAAAAAACAGTAAACGGAGTTGAAGGTGTAAAAAGCATAACATCTTCCAGCGCACAGGGTTCAAGTAATATAAACGTTGAGTTTGAACTTGGAGTCGACCTGGAAAAAGCAGCTAATGATGTACGTGAGAAAGTATCACAGGCAAGTCCGAACCTGCCACAGGATATTGATGCTCCCCCTACCGTATATAAACAGGATTCCGATTCAGATCCGATTATTTTTATGCAGATGCAGAGCAATAGAAGAACATTGCTGGATCTGACGGACTATGCGGAAAATATTGTTCAGGAAAGATTACAGACAATCAATGGTGTAAGCTCTGTAAATATTTTTGGCCAGCGCATCTCCATGAGGATTTGGTTCGATCCTGTAAGGCTCGCTGCTTACCAGCTTACGATTGACGATGTGCGCAATGCGCTCGACCGTGAAAATATCGAATTACCTGGCGGAAAAGTTCGCGGAAGTAATACTGAACTTACAGTAAAAGCTTATGGAAAATTAACAACTGAAGATGATTTCAATAACCTGATCATCAGTCAGGATGCAGGCCGGATAATCAGATTAAAAGATGTTGGCTATGCAATTCTCGGCCCTGAGAATGAAGAAAGTACTACCCGGAAAAATAATATCAAATCAGTAAACCTCGCACTGGTAGCTCAACCGGGTTCCAACCAGGTTGCCATAGCAGATGAAGTATACAAAAGACTGGAGGTTATTAAAGGATCTGCCTGAAGATATCATGATCGAAATTGGTTTCGACAGGTCCACCTTCGTACGTAAAGCAATTGATGAAGTAAAAGAAACACTGATCATCGCGATTGGACTGGTAGTTATTATCATCTACCTGTTTTTCCGCGAGTGGTCCATTGCTTTCAGACCGCTGATAGATATACCGGTTTCCCTGATCGGCGCATTTTTCATCATGTATATCGCGGGCTTCTCCATCAATGTACTTACGTTGCTCTCACTGGTACTGGCCACTGGTCTGGTAGTTGACGATGGTATCGTTGTCACGGAAAATATATTCAAGAAAATGGAGCAGGGCATGGACAGGTTTAAAGCCGCCCGCGAAGGTTCCAATGAAATTTATTTTGCTGTAATTGCTACATCGATCACACTGGCAATTGTATTCCTGCCGATCATCTTCCTGCAGGGATTTGTGGGACGTCTGTTCAGGGAATTTGGTATTGTGGTTGCCGGAGCCGTACTGATCTCGGCTTTTGTATCACTAACGTTAACGCCTGTACTGAATATTTATCTCACCAGAAAGGGTGGCATCCGGCATTCCTGGTTCTATAATAAATCAGAGCCTTTTTTCCGCGGAATGGAAAATGGCTACCGGAATATTCTATCCGGATTCATGAAAGCCCGCTGGGTAGCTCTGCTGATAGTACTGACCTGCGTTGCGTTGATATACCTGGTGGGTAAAAATCTACCGTCTGAGCTCGCTCCTATTGAGGACCGCAACCGTTTGCGTGCAACCATCATAGCTCCTGAGGGTACCGATTTCGACTATATGGATAAGGTTGTCTATGATATTACAGAAAAAATCATGGACTCCGTTCCTGAACGTTTTATAGTTCTTTCTTTTGCGCCGGGTTTCCGTGGATCAGGTGGAGTCAATTCTGCAATGATCAGTATGGGTCTCACAGACAGCCGTGACCGCGTGCGTACACAGGATCAGATCGCGCAGCAGATGAATGGAATGTTCCGGAATTATTATGATGTTCGCGTGCTGATCGTGCAGGAACAAACCATTTCCGTAGGTTCAGGTGGCAGAGGATCTTTGCCGGTACAATTTGTAATTCAGAATCTCAATTTCGATAAGCTGAAGGAAAAGGTACCGTTGTTTATGGAAGAAGTGACGAAGAGTCCTGTTTTCCAGGGTTACGACGTGAATCTTAAATTCAACAAGCCGGAATTGCAGATTACTATCGACCGGTTGAAAGCTAGTGAGCTGGGTGTTTCGATTCTCGACATAACGAATACCCTCCAGATGGCATTGAGTGGAAGAAGATTTGGCTATTTTATCCGCAACGGAAAACAATACCAGGTAATCGGTCAGGTTGACCGCAAAGACCGTGATGCGCCGCTTGATCTCAAAGCATTTTATATAAGAAACCGTAATGGTCAGTTATTTCAGCTCGACAATGTGGTTACTGTAGCAGAAGCTGCGAACCCACCAACGATTTATCATTTTAACAGGTTGAAAAGTGCTACCGTCCAGGCCGGTCTCGCACCGGGAAGGACGCTGGGTGAAGGTATCAAGGAAATGGAACGGATAAAAGACAAGGTGCTTGACGAAACTTTCAGTACATCGCTAAGCGGATCCTCCCGTGACTTTGCTGAAAGTTCTTCAAATACCATGTTTGCATTTGTTCTCGCTATCATTCTTATCTACCTGGTACTTTCTGCGCAGTTTGAAAGTTTTGTTGACCCTTTCATTATTATGATTACTGTGCCACTGGCTTTGGCCGGAGCTGTTGTAAGCCTTTCGATTTTTGGACAATCACTGAATATATTTTCTCAGATCGGGATAATCATGCTTATTGGTCTTGTAACCAAAAATGGGATCCTGATAGTGGAATTTGCAAATCAGATAAGAGAGCATACTGGTAAAGATAAATTTGCAGCCGCTCAGGATGCCGCCGTAGCGAGGTTACGCCCCATCCTGATGACAACGCTGGCAACATCATTGGGAGCATTGCCAATTGCTGTGGCGCTGGGTTCTGCGGGCACTGCCCGTGTACCGCTGGGGATTGTAATTGTCGGCGGTATGCTTTTCGCATTGGTGCTTACATTATTTGTTGTACCCGCACTATATAGTTTTATATCGAGGAAAAAACTTATCGTTCATGAAGAGGAGCCTGTTGTTCATAAGTCTGATAGTTAGTTTAAGCGCTGTTGCGCAGGATAGTTTAATTACGGCACAGGAAGCAATTGATATTGCATTGCAGAACAACCTCCGGGTTCAGATCGCCAGAGCTGATGTTGATATCGCAAAGATCAACAACAACTGGGGTAATGCCGGCAGGTGGCCAGTCATAACAGCCAATCTTTCCAATACCGAAGCAGTAACGAATATTAACCAGAAACTTACCAATGGCAGCGAAATTGTAAGCAGCGGTGCTACCAATAATATTCTCGCCGGTAACCTGATTTTCAACTGGCGTCTATACAGCGGTATGCGCGTAACTGCTACTAAGGAGAGATTTAAAGAACTGGAAAAAATCGGAGAGATTGCTTTCAGGCAGGAAGTAACCCAGCTGAGTTACGATGTACTCATTGTATATTACAATATCGTCCGGTTACACCAGCAGGTTAGTGCAACATCAGGAATTATAGCATTATCAGAAGAGCGGTTTAAGATCGCTGAAACCCGGTTTAATGTGGGAAGTGCGGCCAAGACAGATATGTTGCAGGCAGATATTGACCTGAATGTTCAGAAGATCAATCTGGAAAACCTGCAGCAACAACTCCGCCAGACAAAAATACTTTTGAATAACCTGCTTAAAAGAGAACCTCTGCAACCAGTGGAGGTTGCAGATACTTCTGTTGCCATTCAGATGATTTCAATCAAAGATTATAGCGCCCGGGCAGACACGCAGAATTTCGCATTGCTGCTGGCACAGCGCGACCGTGCTGTTTTACTGCAGGACCGGAAAATAATCAACTCACAGCGTTTGCCTGTTTTATCACTGAACAGTGTTACCAACTATAACCGGAATGTGGCTTCCGCTGGTTTCTTTCTTACCAACCTGTCTTATGGCCCAAATATCGGGGTGGGACTCACCGTACCTATCTTCAACAGTAATATTTTCAGAACACAGTTGAGGGTAAATGAAGTGCAGCTGAAACAGCAGCAAATGCAAACAGACTTATTGCGAACGCAGATCCAGCGCGATCTTTATTTTTCTTACCAGGAATATGAAACCTCGCTGAAAGTGGCGGAAGTGGAGAAAAAAAATGTGGAACTTGCCGAAGAAAATAATTTTATCGCAACTGAGCGTTTCCGTAAGCTGCAGAGTAACTCAATTGAACTCAGGCAGGCTCAGCTAAGTCTTGTAGATGCGAAGGATCGTCATATCAACGCGCAGTACCGGGCAAAACTTGCAGCGATAAATATTCAGTTGCTCGCGGGTGAAGTAATG
>JAATGW010000200.1 GCA_015654495.1 Chitinophagales bacterium | reverse complement strand
TTATTTTCCAGACAACAGACCCTTTCAAGGGCTGGGACGGTTTTTACAAAGGAATGAGCTATTCCACAACCACATTTGTCTGGCAATGTTCTTATCAACTTGAACATCGGCAGCCTGAGTATCAAAAGGGAACGATCACACTTATTCGTTGAAATAAAGAAAGATAATGAAGTGAGTCAATCGGTAAAGTTGCATTTAGTTGATAACAGCAGGCATAGACTTGAATAGAATAACTTTAGCGAGTCAACGCACTTTTTGCTTTATGCGTGATGCTGATCTAAAAGGGGAGCCGCCGCTATACAGAGCAGCAGGATTCGGGAATGTAGCCATGATAAAATGTTGTTAGATTCCGGTGCCGACCCTGCCTTGCAAGTTGCAAATGGCGAAACTCCGATTTCCTGGGCAAGCGGACAGAAGCCCGGTCTTGTCTTTTCAATTTTAAGTTAGTACTATTGTAAACGGTCCCGACTTTGTGTTGGGAGCAAGCGAAACACAGAATTCCCTTAATGACTGATGCCGTCCAGGTTGACTGTACCTTCCAACCCCAAAACTGAATATGCTCAAACTACTTTTTTTGTCACTTGTTGTATGCTCTATGGTTTCTTCCTGCACTAAGGGAAAGTGTGGTAAGGCCCATTTTCAACTTACGACGATTGGTTTCAGTGAGGAAGAGACTGATACGATAATCATTCGACGATTTGAAAAAAACACCAATTTTTCGATATTATACGACTCCCTCTTTCTTCACAAAACAAATACGTCGTTCTCTTTTTACTCCGACACAACATATGTCTACTACAATTCGCATGATGGATCAGGCATACCAGTGGATGATTTCGACTACCAAATTAGTTTACCACAACCAATATCATTTTTCAAGCTAACAGATATAACTTACATACATGAGTATATTGGTAGTGGTGAAAAAATTGTATGTTATCCCAGACTTTCAACTTATCAACTTGACGGACAGATGAAAAAAGACAGTGAAGGTCTAAGTCGCGTTGTGGTAAAAAAGTAGTAACTATCAGAAGAACCAGGAATTCCAACCGGAATCTCTGTCTGTATACCTGGTATCAATGATAAGACATATGGCGATTCCGAACCGGATGTTATAAATATATTACATGCATCAGTTCCTGACCGTTATCGGTAGCCGAATATTACCAAATAGCCTTAAACATTGAACAGGATAAATCAGATCTTATTCCGTCATTTTTAGAATCTTCTTTTCAGGATTGACTTTCCTTTCTTCTATTCACAAGTAGCTTACTTTTGCCAATATGACTACAATAAAAACTTCCACCAATAGTATTTTATCAAAATTAAAGATCAAATCGCTGAATGAAATGCAGATGTCTGCTATCGAAGCTATTGATAAGAACAATAATGTGCTGCTCTTATCAGCTACAGGGTCAGGCAAAACTTTGGCCTACCTATTGCCGCTGATCAAATTATTAGACCCGGCGAATACAAACACGCAGGCTATTATCATTGTACCTTCCCGTGAACTGGCTTTGCAGATCGAATCGGTATTTAAAAGTATGGGCACTGATTTTAAAGTCACCTGTTGCTATGGTGGCCATTTAAGGGAAACAGAAGAGAATAACCTGAAGCAGCCTCCGGCACTACTGATTGGTACTCCCGGCCGGTTGGCTGATCATATAAGAAGAGGAAATATCACTGTCAATGCAATTGAAACATTGGTGCTGGATGAATTCGACAAATCACTGGAACTGGGTTTCCAGGCAGAAATGTCTTTTATAATTGGTTCCTTAAGATCAATAACAAAGAAAATATTGATCTCAGCCACCAAGGGATTGGAGATCCCTGCCTTTGTCGGTATCGATGACCTGATTACGAAGGATTTTCTGAATGATAAAGACGCGGATACCGGGCTTACCGTTCAGGCATTATTGAGCGATGGAAAAGACAAATCAGAAACATTATTCCGGTTGATCTGTATGCTGGGCAACCGGCCTGCAATCGTTTTCTGCAATCACCGCGAATCAGTAGAACGAACAAGCCAATGGCTGAAAGAAAAAGATATTGTCAATGTATATTATCATGGAGCCATGGAACAACAGGAAAGAGATGCTGCCCTTTGTAAATTCAGGAATGGAACGGCGAATATTCTTGTAACAACTGACCTCGCATCAAGAGGGCTTGATATTGCTCATATCCGTTACATCATTCATTATCAGTTACCGGGCAACGAAGATATTTTTACGCACCGAAATGGAAGAACTGCCCGGATGGATGCCAGTGGAACCGCCATTCTTATTTTATCACCCGAAGAAAAATTGCCCGAATATATTGATGCAGGAATTGAAAAGATAGAACTGCCGGAAACTCCTACGCTACCTGCAAAACCGCAGTGGTCAACTTTGTTTATTGCAGCCGGGAAAAAAGATAAGGTCAATAAAATTGATATTGTCGGATTTCTATCCAATAAAGGCCAGTTAAAAAAAGAAGATATTGGCCTGATCGAGGCAAAAGATTTTTTTTCTTTCGTAGCGGTAAGGAAAGTAAAAGTCAGTCACACACTGCAGCTGATCAAAGACCAGAAATTAAAAAATAAGAAAGTAAAGATCGCGGTAGCGAAGTAGAAGAAAACGATTAACCAGCAAACTATTATTTCGAAGGAAGTTTCCGGGGATTATTCAAATAATCTTTGACAACATCTTCCATATCTATATCCAGGAGATTGGCCAGGGTTAATAACCACATCAAAACATCACCCAGTTCTTCTTTTGCATTTTGTTTATCACCGCTGGCTATTGCAGCCGAAAGCTCACCTACTTCTTCGTGAAACCATAAAGCAGTATGATAGATGCCTCTTGCGTTATCGGTTTCAAAATACCTGTCTCTTACAATTTTTTGCAGTGCTGAAATTTCCATGTTGATATGCTATTACTAATCAATGTTGTTTATTTAAGCATCACTCTGAAATGCATTTGCCGGGAAGGAGGTAAGAACGGGAACGAATACACCTGCCTGCCGGCAGGCACGGCGGGAATATATAAAATGCCTTTTCTTCCCGCTTGCTTTCCGTTCTTACCACCTTACCGGCTCTGTATTAAGAATACGACATTGTATTATCAATTTATAATTACTCTTTTTCTTTCACTTCTTTCGGCACTGCGCGGCTTCCGCTATATAATTCATATTCCAGCAGCCGGCAGTCAATAATGCTGGTATAAAATTCTATCCGGCGTTTCGCTTTCAACCCGATTTTTTTTGCAAGTTCAGGGTTACCTGTAAATACATAACCCAAATACCCGCCACATTTCTTTTTCATAAAATCACCAATACGACCGTAAGTTCCTTCGAGTTGAATAACATCACCCAATCGTTCACCATATTCAGGGTTTACATAAAAAATACCAGGCGTATCTGGCGGTATTTCAGTATCAGCAAAATCACAAACAGCAAAATCGATGAGTTGACTAACACCGGCAGCAATTGCATTCTTCTTTGCATTTTCAATTGCCCTTGCACTATAATCTGTAGCGATGATCCGAAGACCGGGTACGTCAATAATTTGCGTTTCAAGTAACGCATCCTCCTGCAAATAAACTGATTCATCATAATCCCGCAGGTGCATAAAAGCATAGTTGGTTCTGAATAATCCCGGTCGCCTGTTGGTGGCAATCATGGCTGCTTCAATGGCAACAGTACCCGAGCCGCACATAGGATTCACAAATGGTGATTTTTTATCCCACTGCGTAGCATAAATAGTTGCTGCAGCCAGTGCTTCCAGCATAGGAGCCTGGCCCGGAATTTTTCTGTACCCATGGCGGCCTAATGAATCGCCGGATGTATCAATAAATATTTCTGCATTTTCATTTTTCCAGAACAGGTGGATAACAGCACCGGTAAGCGCCGATCCTGTTGATGGTCTTGTGCCCCTTTGTTCACGCAACCTATCCACTATTGCATCTTTTACCCGCAGGTTTGCAAACATGCTGTTATTAATAGTAGAATTATTTACATTGCTGGTGATGGAGAAATAACCCGGATCGGGTAAAATATTTTCCCATGCATACTTAACAAGATTTTTATAAATATCATCCGCATTTTCTGCTTCAAATTTTTTCAGGCTATAAAGTACCTGGCTGGCGCAACGAAGATTCAGGTTTAATTTTATGCAATCGTTAATAGATCCGGAGATGCGAACTCCGGTAACAAATGTTTCTTCTGTTCTGAATCCAAGCCCTGTTACTTCCTTCTCAAGGTAAGGGGCAAGCCGTTTGGGACAGGTAATAATAATAGTGCCTTTTTCAGTAAATAGATTCATGCGGATACTAAAGATAAAATCTTCCTGATTGATGCGGATATAAAATATCTTTTACAGCGATTGGTGTTCGTGTTTATGAATAGAATTATACTTTCAGATCGCATTAACAATAGTTATATTCAGACAGGACTCGCCAAAACTGATACGATAAATTAAAATAAAAAAAGGCCATCCGCTTATTACGGATGGCCTTTTTGATAGAAGGGATCAATATTATTGTTTGACCACTTTTGTTTTAACTGTCTCTCCTTTCTGAAGTACTTCAACAATATAAGTTCCGCTAACAAATTTTTCACCGAACCTGTAAATCTGCTGAGACGAGCCATTCGCCTTGTGCAGGAGGCGTCCGCTCATATCATACACTTTTACTTCCACAGGTTCATTGCTGATGCCAGACACTTTCAGGTTGAAGCCAGCAACTGAAGGATTCGGGAATGCATTGATCGCCAGTTTCTGATCAAGTGGAATCTCAGCGACCCTCGAATCTTTATCGTCGCTTCCCATGGTGCGCGCGTTGCTGCATCCTGATGAACCAGTCACTCTAACTGTGAACGAGCTGCTTACTGAATTGTTCGAAGCATCTGTAGCAGTATAGGTCACCGTTGTTGTTCCCACATTAAATGTCCTGGTACCTACATAGTTAATTCCTGCTGATGCAGAATTTCCTGTTGTTGCACCTGTAAACTTCCATGTAAGTCTGGTAAGGGTGCAATTGTCATCTACCCAAGGGTTAGAAACATTTATGCTCTTATTGCATTTACCATATGGAGCAGCGGCGGTAATATTGGATGGACATTTAATGGTCGGTGGCTGATTATCCAGCAGGGTAACCGTAAAGCTACAGGTGGCTGAATTATTCGAACCATCTCTTACGGTGTACACAATGGTTGTCACACCTGCATTAAATGATCTGTATCCAATCGTATTGATACCGGATGAGGAAGAACTGCCCGTTGTTGCGCCGGTCATTACCCATGTGAGCTTTGTTACTCCGCAATTATCAGCTCTAACCGGATTCGGTACGTCAATTTTCCTGCTGCACTGACCACTGGACACATTCATGGTAATATTACCAGGACATGTGATTGTGGGCTTCTCTGTTTCAGTAACAGTTACTGTAAAGCTGCATTTGCTTTCATTGTTTGAGTAGTCCTTCACGGTATAGGTAACCGTAGTAACACCAACATTATATGTTTTGGTTCCCACTGTATTTGTACCTGATGAAGGTGAACTAGCTGTTGTTGCTCCTGTCATAACCCAGGTAAGTCTTGATACTCCGCAATTGTCGCCGTATACAGGATCTGCAACAGCGATACTCTTACTGCATGCGCTACCGGAAGCAGTTTCGGTTTTATTTCCCGGACACGTGATAGTAGGTTTCTGCCCATCCACAATTGTCACCTTGAAACTTTCTGTTGCAACATTGTTGGACGCATCCTTAACCGTGTAGGTGACTATTGTTACACCTGGGTTAAAGATTTTTGTTCCGATATAATTAACTCCGGTTGCTGGTGAACTGCCTGTTGTTGCTCCTGTCATTACCCATGTTAAATGAGGAACAGGTCCGCAATTATCGGTAATTACCGGGTTTGGAATGGTGAGCGTTTTGGTACAATTTGGACCTGTGCCATTCGCCGTGATATTTAAGGACGAACAGGAGATATCCGGTTTGCGGTTATTTAACACCGTTACTGTAAATGTACAGGTAACAGGGCCGCAGGCATTGGTGGCCGTAATAGTTACAGTGGTTACCCCTTCATTAAAGTTTTGACCACTTCCTGTTCCGCTACCGGTTTTAACCGTCGCCCCGGTAAAGGCATAGGTGAGCACAGGTGTGCCACCAGTTGCAGTAGCCGTGTACGTTACCACAGCTTTACAATTGGAGGTGGTTACCTGCTTATTGCCCGGACAAACAGTAAATGTCGGCGGTGTGCAGATGGAACAGGAGCCCGGTACCGGCTGGAATCCTGTAGACGAACTATTGTCCGTACCATTCAGCAGGAAAGGGGCATAGTTAACTGTTCCGAAAATAGTCGGGGCGATTGTTGCCGCAACAGCAGATCCGAACCAGTTACAGGTTGCGTCCAGCGTACCCGTTCCTTCATTCCTGATATTGAAGAACGTATTGTTCTTAATAGAATTATTATGAACGCCGATTGTAGTTCCTGCAAAGTTGAAGTCAGGTCGGACTGCAATTCCGATATAATTTCCGGTGAAGAAATTATTGTGAACTGAAACAATCATACCCGGTGCATCGTCATAAAAGCGTACTCCTGCACCCCAGGTTGTTGTCGCAATACTCGGGTTAGTAATATTTGAAAATGTATTCTGGTAGATGTCAAGGTTACACAGGTTAGCAACCAGAACACCATAATAGGCAATATTGGTGAAGATATTATTGTACACCACCCCATGAATATTGCTCAGGTTAAATCCTGTCATCTGTCCATTCAGAAATACATTGTCATGTATATTGGAATATGTACCGGTTGTTCCATTATAATCGCCAAATAATGCAAACCCCTCATCAGCACCTGAACTGAATGTACAGCGGTTGTCGGCAATTGTAGTGGTGACTGCATTCGGCAGATATACCCCAATTGAATTATTGAAGAAATTCTTTTGCAGGTCGATGGTTGTACCTACAACACCGGAAAGCGAATAATCATATGGACCACCTGAATTGGCGAGTTCGAATCCTTTTATTTCAACAGGATCAGTAGTAGTGACATTCACCATTATACCTGATGTTGTGGCCAGTTTGGCCTCTGCAAGGCGGGGGCCTACATTAGGATTAATTCCGGAATTCAAACCATATAATTTTATGCCCTTGTTGACATTGATGGCATTTGTATAGGTTCCTGAATTTACATTCACAGTCCAGCCGGTGGAGGCAACATTTATTCCCCTCTGTATATCCGGCGTTGTTGTTTCGGGACTGTAAAAGCTGTTTGCAGTTACATATGCATTATTTGCCCTGAGGATGATATAACCATAGGTAGGTACATCAACGGCATCAAGTACTTTATCTGCAATAGTGAAAATGTTTGCCAACGTTGTTGATCCATTGAGCAGTACCCCCGTATAAGTATTCGCAGTGGCATTAATGACTGTAGTGGTTCCTGCACTTGCAGAATTCACCAGGTCATATGTACCTCCTGTGAAATTATTGCCTGAGGGTGTCAGCGTACCGCTGTAACCCGGAATTACAGACTGATCTACATAGATTCCGCGGAAGTTACCAGTGAACGTATTATTGTTAATCGTTAATGAAGCATTGGAAGCTCCGCCATCAAAAAGTCCAATGGCATAATTCGTTGCACCGCTGAAACTATTTCCGTTGACCGACGAATTACTGAAGCCATAAGAATATAAACCCCGGCCGTGATTACTCACCTGGTTATTCAGGAAGTTAATATTTGTCCAGAGTGTTGTGCTCGTATTACCCAAACCAAGGGCCCAGGTGTCAACTACTGTGGCAGTGTTGGTGAATCCATTCTCTTGTATCAATACATTTTGCAGGTTAGTCCCTCCCGTGTATTGATCAGCATAAATCCCATGACCGGTTGACGGTCCTGAAGCTGTATTATTCCGGAAGAGATTGTGTTGAATAAGGGTCTGGACCGATGCACTGTTATTAGCCAGGAAAATACCCACATGGTTATTCTGAAGGATATTATTCAGAATAACGGACCCATTTGTTCCATTCTCCATATATATCGCGCCCGCTCCCTGTCCTCCTTTGGCTCCCTGCAGGGTAAATCCATTAATCATTGATCCGTTGGCAGCAGGCTGAAGATCAAAAACAGTGGAGGGATAACCTGCAAGGTTAACAGCATCTACAACAGATTCAACCACCACTCCCCTCGACCGGGCATCATTAGCGGCCTGTTCTCCGAAAAATGTAAGTTCCT
>JAATGW010000464.1 GCA_015654495.1 Chitinophagales bacterium | reverse complement strand
GCATACAATCTATGAGCCGGAGTACTTTTTCAAAACTGATCCCGGAAGGAACAAAGGACACTACTTCATTCTTTAGCTTTTATGATGTATCTGAAAAAATTGCACTTTGCATCGGCCTTTTTCTTTTCGGATCAATTGAACATATCACACACGGAATCCGCAATTCCATTGTTTCACTGGTGGTGATTTTTGTACTGAGTCTGTTTGCATTATTATACACACGTGCCGCCGCAACAAAAGAAAAGAATGCAACTCTATTCAATTAATACCGGCTATTTTAAACTTGATGGAGGCGCAATGTTCGGGGTTGTTCCCAAACAGATCTGGAGCAAACTTCAAAGCGCCGATGAAAAAAATCTCTGCAATTGGGCCCTGCGTTGTCTCCTGATCGAAGATGGAAATAAACTGATCCTGGTAGATACAGGAGTTGGTGATAAACAGGATGAAAGATTCTTTGGTCATTATTATTTATCAGGAACGGAAACTCTTGAATCTTCACTAAAAAAAGCGGGCTTTGGATTTTCTGATATTACAGATGTTATACTCACCCATCTGCATTTTGATCACTGCGGGGGTGCAATCAAACGTGAAGGTGAAAAACTCGTTCCCACCTTTTCAAATGCTGTTTACTGGAGTAATGAAAAACACTGGCAGTGGGCAACAGAACCAAATGAAAGAGAAAAAGCATCCTTTCTGAAAGAAAATATTCTACCGGTTGCCGCCTCGGGTCAATTGCAGATGATCGATGTTCCTGAAAATGGCATCGCAGGGTTTTCAGGTGATATAAAACTTCGTTTTGTAAATGGCCATACTGACTCAATGATGTTACCACAGATTAGTTTCAATGGCAGAACAATTGTTTATATGGCCGATCTTTTACCTTCGGTATCGCATATTCCGCTTCCCTATATTATGGCCTATGATATGTTTCCTTTAACTACCCTGGCAGAAAAAAAATCTTTCCTCACCGAGGCCCTTGAAAACAACTATACACTTTTCTTTGAACATGATGCAGTGCATGAATGCTGCAATCTTCAGCTGACTGAAAAAGGAATTCGCCAAAGGGAAACATTTGATTTAACAAACTTACGTTGAACGTTGAACGATCAGCGTAGACTCATCATTGAAGTGAGTGGATGACGGAGATTGCGGTATCCCATCATATCAACCTTTACGGAACCCACAGTGATCGGACTTTCAATCCTCAGGGGAAGATGATTGGCATCATCGGTTACCCATACCGTCATTTTTTCACCGCCTTCAAAAAGAGTACCCTGTATCAGCATGGGTTTGAATTTGATGGATTTGAATTTTCCATAACGTGTCTTTACCGTTTCTTTTCCTATATAACGGATATAAAGATTGTAAACTTCGTCATCAAGAAACATCGTGAAAGGAATCTTATCGCCGGGTTTGTATTTATCGAAGTCGATATTGCGGGCGTAGTATACTGCACTCAATACATCCTGTACACATGAAGGTACTTTGTAGGTTTTTTCATTTGAAACGGCAGTACCATTGGAATGATTAAACTGTACATTCTCATATTTCTTATACCCGCCTTCATCTACGTTTCTGATAAACTTTAATGGCTTGAGCGTTTGCGTATCAAGGTATGACTCATACCGGTCACGCACTTTAAATACCCAGTCGTAGGAAGGATTAGAGTTTCCCAACCCTACTATATGATAGGCGGGCCTGTTATTAAACTGAACATGGTTTGCCGAAAAACTTGCTGTACCCGCATCAACATAAATACCTATGACACTATAAAATACCTTGAAAGTAATGCTCTCTCCGGATGTGAACGACCTGTTTACCAACCCGCAAAAATCATTTCCTGCACTCAGGTGAATGGCAGAAAAAGCAAAAATCAAAAACAGCAGGGTTTTTTTCATGAATGATTTGTTGAACACTTAATTCAAGACAAATTCGAAGACGTTTCGTTATATTAATTGCCGTTTTTTAGTAAAATAATAACAGGTTCATTTAACAAAACCGACCTTTGAAAAGCCGGAAGCTCAACATGAACATACTTCCCGTAAGCGCGGGTATAACCAGATTTATCACCCAGATACCCGTCGCCGCTGCATACATCCCCACAGAATTGGTACTGAATAAACTAAACAACACAATACTGTATTCCCATCTCAGTCCCAATTCCAGCAAAGCTATGGTGGGAACTGCTGCCAGAAGCAAAAATAATACAGAAACCGTCCAAAAACCCTGCCACCACCCCAGTTCAACATCCATCAGCTGCAGCATCAGGTTATACTGAATAATGAAAACCAGAAAACGGAATAATGAAATCGAAAGCCCTCTCAGTAGTATAGACGGATCCATCTCCCTTATTACTTCAATATGTTTCAGTATTCTTCCGGCAAAGGGTATCCGGCTGATAGCAGCAATCAGCCAATTCATCCTGAAATAAAAAACCAATACACCGATGGCAAGAAAAATCATTCCGATTTTAAGAGCTGTGAGCCAGATTCTGACATGTTCCATGCCACTGGAAGCAGCAACTTTATCTGCTATAAAAAAAAGACCAACGGCACCCATACATATAGTAACTATCAGCTGGCTGAAACTACCGGCCGCCGTCAGGGATACTGCCCGGAATCTTTTTTCAGGTGCAACAAATAAAACGCGACCGCCGTATTCTCCTATTCTGTTTGGCGTATTCATGGAAAAAGCCACTCCCGAAAGGATGGCTCTGAATGATCTGAAAAAACTCATCCGGTCCAGTTTGAAAAGCATCACCTGCCATTTACGCGCTTCAAGTCCCCAGTTCACAAACATGAGCAGGAATACCGTCCACAATTTCCAGGCTTCTGAACCTGTTGCCGCATTTCTTATTCCGACCAGCTGCCCCCGGATATCAGGTTGCAAACAAATCTGTTTGTATACAGACAAGCCTACCCAGATAAACAAGGCCGGACCTAAAAAATAGTTGAGGATTATTTTGATACTTTTGTTCAGAGGGTTTGGATTGAATTCTTTTAAAACAGTTCGCAATTGCAGGAAAACTCGTGCATTATTTTAGGCATCGATCCGGGAACTGTAATAATGGGATACAGTGTTCTCGAGGTAAGGGGTAAGCAGCTTTCCATGGTCGAAATGAATATTGTGCGGCTCAGCAGTAAAAAAGACATGTACGAAAGGCTGTCGCTGATTCACCAGACCATCCGGGAGATAATAACGAAATATAAGCCGCAGGAATTGGCTATTGAAGCGCCTTTTTTTGGAAAAAATGTGCAAAGCATGCTGAAACTGGGGCGGGCACAGGGTGTGGCCATTGCTGTTGCTATGCAGGCCGGACTACCGGTTGCTGAATACTCACCCAAAAAAGTAAAACAATCTATTACAGGAAACGGTAATGCAGGAAAAGAACAGGTGTGGGAAATGATCCAGCGGATAATACCAGTTACGGGAAAAATTACTTCTTTTGACGCATCGGATGCACTGGCAGTAGCTTTATGCCATCATTTTAACAGGAGTTCCCCGATTCCCCGTGCCGAACATGGCCGGAAAAAATCAGGTTGGGATGATTTTATACGACTGAATCCCCACCGTGTTTCCTGAACTTATTTCATTTTTTTATACTGCAGCAATACCAGAATGACAGGTATAAACAAGGCCAGTTCCCACCATTGAAAAGCGCCGGAATAAAAATCGTAACCTGTTTTAATGAAGATTACTATGGCAAAAAGGATAGCTCCCCATTTTTCCATAGATCCTATTCCTGAAAGGGCAGCGAACATGATTACTATAAGTAAAACATTTAGTGCCGAATAAAACAGGCCGAACCGGGCATATATTCCGGTAAAAGAAATGATGATATTGATCAGCCCGGCTGTATAAAAACAAATGCAGACCCAGTTGATCCATTTGGGAGCCGGAATCCCAGGCTTTTTGTTTTCGCTTGTCATTTCAGGTTAGAAAGTATTTTTTCCTGGGCTTTTTTCAGGTCCTCCGAACCAGGCGACAATTTCTTCCTGGTAAAATTCAGGTCATCAGCGCTGTCGATTGGAACCAGGTGCAGGTGTGCATGTGGTACTTCAAGACCTATTACAGCAATACCACATCGCTGGCATTCGAAGGAATTTTCAATGGCCTTTACAATCGGTTTGGCAAAAACGAGGATCTTGCTCAGATATTCATCGCCAAGATCAAAAAAACGATCGGTTTCCGTTTTTGGTACCACAAGTGTATGACCCATTCTTAAAGGGGAGATGTCCAGAAATGCAAAAAAGAGCTCGTTTTCAAGAATTTTATAAGATGGAATTTCTCCCTGAATAATTTTCATAAATATTCCGGCCATAGCAGAAATTTAGATGTAAAGATATTCTCCTGAAACTAAAAAAGCCTGGTACCAGCCCAGGCTTCTGTAAAATATAATTCAATCAGATAGTGATTTCGTCTACTCTGAAATTGAGTATTCCATTCGGTGCTTTTACTTCCGCAATATCACCGGGTTTTTTGCCAAGCAATCCTTTTCCAATAGGAGAAGTAATGGAGATCTTTCCGAGTTTGATATCAGCTTCTTTTTCAGAAACAATCTGATAGGTTACTGATTTTTTTGTTGCCGTGTTGGTGATGGTTACTTTGGTTAGAATGGAAACCTTGCTCGTATCAATGGAACTCGTTTCGAGTATCCGCACATTGGCCATTTCGCCTTCCATCCTGCTGATTCTGGCTTCGAGTAAACCCTGCGCCTCTTTGGCCGCATCGTACTCTGCATTTTCCTTGAGGTCACCTTTTTCACGTGCCTCAGCTATCGCTCTGGATGCAGCAGGCCGGTCAACCGCCTTGAGTTTCTGAAGTTCCGCCTGCATGAGTTCAAGCGTCTCCTGTGTTACATAAATTAAATCGCTCATAATACCCTCCTGTAGTATTTTCCCGTTGGGGATTTAAATAAAAAAACAACAACGCCCCAGTAGAACTGAAGCGTTGCAGTGGCGACAAAAATATAAAAAAAATACGAATAACAGAATCAAATAAAAACAGATTCAGACCCGGGTTATTTTCCCCGAAGTAAAAAAAGTTTCCTTTAATGAATGCCCAGCTTATCAAGCAAAACTTTTGCCATACTCAATAATGCTTCCTTACTGTATCCGGCTATATGTGGTGTGATTATGACGCGGGGGTCATCCAGTAATTTCGACATTTCTGTTCTCTCTTCCTCATTCCAGTCTGCGATTTTTTCATTTTCGAGTACATCCAACCCGGCTCCGCTGATCTGATTATTTTCCAGGGCTCTGATAACAGCTCCGGTTTCATGCACTTTTCCTCTTGAACAATTCAGGAAAAAAGGTTTGTTGGTCATTGATCTGAAAAACGAATCGTCGGCATAGTGCAGTGTTTCGCTGGTAAGGGGGAGATGCATACTTACAATATCAGCATAACGAAATATCTGTTCCGGCTCCGCCTCACGGATATAGCCACCCGCAAAACCGAATTTATATTTATCGTGGGCGAGTACAGTAACATTAAAAGGCGCAAGCAATCCGGCAAAACTGC
>JAATGW010000192.1 GCA_015654495.1 Chitinophagales bacterium | reverse complement strand
TAACTATCCTTACAGTAAGTAAACAGCAGAAACAATTATTGCAGACAAATTCAACAGGGAATCGCCAGACCATGAATGAAAATATTAGAATAACCGAAGACAAAATACTTTCAGATAACTGGTATAAGCTCAGAAAGATCACCTATGAAATTCTTAGAAATGACGGCACCAAAGAAATCCAAAGCCGCGAAGCATATGATCGTGGTAATGGCGCCGCCATTATGCTCTATAATCCAGAATCAAAAACTGTTATACTTACACGCCAGTTCCGGATGCCTACCTATGTGAATGGTAATGAAACAGGCATGATGATCGAAGCCTGTGCAGGGCTGCTTGATAAAGATAATCCGGAAGATTGCATCCGGCGGGAGACTGAGGAAGAAACCGGATACCGGATAACAGATGTCAGAAAGATATTTGAAGCCTATATGTCACCCGGGTCAGTCACCGAAATCCTTTATTTTTTTATTGCTGAGTACTCAAATGATATGAAGGTGAATGAAGGTGGTGGTATTGAACATGAACAGGAAAGTATTGAAGTGCTGGAGCTGGATTTTAATAGCGCCCTTGCAATGATTGAATCGGGAGAGATAAAGGATGCAAAAACAATCATGCTATTGCAGTACCTGCAGTTAAATAAATTGGTTTGAAAATCTCCTGATGATTTCAGGGGAACGAACTTTTGGTAAACATAGAATTTCAGTTCCTGAAATTTTCAGAAACAGAAAATCGATTTCCCGGTATCGACCGGGGCTGATACCGGGTGCAGTTTGTCACGAAAAATGGTCTTTTGACCTAAATCCAAGTCAATAATCATTCCGATCCTTTATCTTTTAGCCTGTTAAAAGAAGATTCATGATTCGACCTGTTGAACTGCAGCGCGAATACCCGATAAAATTGTCAGGCGGTGTTTATTCCACAACGCTGAAAGTATGGGAGATCCTCAGGGCAAGTCATAACGGTGACCTTAAAACTGTTAAGCAACTGGCGCAGGACTGCCCCGCACTTGCATATGCGCAATACAACTATACGCCACCGGTATACTTTGCAGTGAGAGAAGGTCATCGTGACTTACTAGCCTTCCTGCTGGAACAGAGTGCGCATGCGCCTGGTTACAAAAACTATCCCTTTCAGGAATCATTACAAACTATTGCAGCTGACCGCGGTTTTGACGATATAGTCTTGTCCCTGGATGAATATGCGGGTGATCCGTCAAAACAGAAATATAAGGGTGATAATGGTGAAACGGATTACGGTCGAACGGAGCTGCAACTTGAATTTGAAAAAGCAGTAGATAAAGAAGACCTGACGCGGACAAAAGAAATATTACAGACAAATCCTGAATTTGCATTGGACCCAACCTATTTCTGGAGTGAAGGTATTCTGTTGTTTGCGGCAAAGGAGTATTGCATTCCAATGATGGAGTTGCTTATGCAGTATGGCGCAAAAGTGCCGGACATATTAAAATGGTGTCAGTATTATTACTTCGAAAGAAGCGACAGCGCTGCATGGTTACTCCGGCATGGGATGAATCCCAATACCAGGAGCTGGCACAACGTAACTATTCTCCATGATATGGCACAGAAGGGGTTTATTGATCGTGCGGAAATGCTGATCGCACACGGAGCTGATATCAATGCCATCGATGAAGAGTATTTATCAACTCCGCTTGGGATGGCGGCTCGCTGGGGGAAAAAAGAAATGGTTGAATTTTTATTAAGCCATGGGGCTGATCACACCAGGTCCGGAGCTGCCTGGTCAACACCATTGGCATGGTCACGGAAAAAAGACTATCCTGAAATAGAAAGGATATTAATCGACAAAGGTGCGAAGAGCTGATGACCGAAAATAAGGATCAGCAAAAAATTCCATTTTCAAAGATGCTTTCCGGAATTCTTAATTTCTGACTAACCGGCTTTGCTACATCTTTTCAAAATTATTAAAGATGAAAATGAAACTGGTTTTTATATTGATGTTTGAGATATGCCTTGCGCATTTTTCAAATCCACCGGGCCATAGCTTTAATTCACCGGATGTTGATTATGCCGGCAGCGTTCCATTTAACAGAACAGTCAGAAAGTTGCTTCAGATTCCGGCTGCAGATAGCTTTGATTACATGAAATGGAAATTAAAGATTTCGGATATCGCCGGAAATGCAGGTGATTTTGAACTGGATATTTCCTACGGATATTATTTACCCGGTACGGCCTACTTCCAGAATGGCGGG
>JAATGW010000771.1 GCA_015654495.1 Chitinophagales bacterium | reverse complement strand
TTTTCCGGTGCGATACCTGATTTGAGCAGTCGCCGGATTTTCCCGGCCTGGTGTAATTATTCCTGCCTTTCTTTACTGATCACAGTTACATGACCCATTTTTCGTCCTGGCTTTGTTTCTTTTTTACCATACAGATGCACAAATGCATTTTCGATCTGCAACACCTCTTCCAGTCCGGCATAGTCAACCTCACCTTTTACATCTGGCTCTCCTACAATATTAACCATTACCGATGGGAGTATCGCATCCGTATTTCCCAATGGATAATTAAGCAATACCCTCCAGAGCATATCAAACTGGGAACAGAAATGGGCTTCGATAGTATGATGGCCACTATTATGTACGCGCGGCGCAGTTTCATTTACCAGTACACCACCTTCGCGGTCTATAAACAATTCAATAGCAAAAAATCCGGGTGATTGAAGTTGCCTTACAACTGAGAGTGCTATTGCTTCGGCTTTCCAGAGCGACTTTTCAGTAATTTCAGCAGGGCAGAGCTGAAAATCCAGTTGATTTAAGTATTTATCAAAAACCATTTCCACCGGTGGATAAATTACCGTTTCTCCTTTTGAATTCATGGCTACCAGCATCGCAATCTCTTTCTGCAAATCCACTCTTTTCTCGAGTATGGCTGGTTGATCAAAGCCCAGTTTAAGGTCATCTTTTTTGTCAAGAAGCTGAACTCCACGTCCATCATATCCTCCCGTTGCGAGCTTATGGACCGCCGGAAGAAATGATTCATACTGATTCAACTCAGACCTGTTATTGGTTATTTTAAATTCGGGGGTGGGAATACTATTCTGTTGATAGAACTGCTTTTGAAGAATTTTATCTCTGATGATTTTGAGTGAAGCGGGATTTGGAAAAATTTTAATGCCTTCCGATTCCAGTTTTTCGAGAGCCTCGAGGTTCACATTTTCAATTTCAATGGTAAGCACATCAAGGTTTTTCCCGAAAGCATAAACATCATCAAATGAACGGATATCGCCTTTTATAAAATGGTGACAGAGGTGTGCGGCAGGGCATTCGGTATCATTTTCTAAAACCCAGGTGTCAACAGGATAATTAACCGCCTCCTGTAATAACATTCTGCCTAACTGGCCTCCGCCTAAAATACCGGCTTTCGTCATAAGCAACTTTTTCCGGGGTGAAGATAATA
The DNA here is from genome assembly GCA_015654495.1 of Chitinophagales bacterium. GTDB lineage: Bacteria > Bacteroidota > Bacteroidia > Chitinophagales > Chitinophagaceae > Pollutibacter. Next base: position 1,278 of record JAATGW010000771.1, on the reverse strand, counting down.
AACCCATGCATTAGAAAGGAAATTGGAAACACTATCTTTGTATAGTTTTGATGCCCGACTATCCATATAAGATGTTCAAAGACAAAAGGGGAGGCTATTTCCTGCTCATGGAATCCCTGGCAATGGCCGGTTGCTGAAAATCTTTCCGGCAATTCACAAAGGCTTTATCTTCTTCTTATTTTCTCATTAAAAAATTTATATGGAACCAACTATCTATACACCTGCACCTGTATCATCATCCACTGATTTTCTCCCCCTTGAGGGAACCGACTATATTGAGCTCTATGTGGGCAATGCCAAACAGGCTGCTCATTTTTACCGGAATGCTTTTGGCTTTCAGCCACTGGCTTATGCAGGCCCTGAAACCGGCATAAGGGATAAGTTAAGTTATGTGGTTCGTCAGCAGAAGATAACCCTCGTGCTGACTTCCGCATTGAAGCCGGGTAATATCATTGCTGACCATGTACTGAAGCATGGCGATGGAATTAAAATACTCGCTTTGCGGGTTCCCGATGCCAGAAGCGCATGGAATGAAACTACCGCGAGAGGTGGCCAATCCTGTTTAAAACCAACAGAATTTTCTGATGAAAATGGCACTGTGGTTGTAAGTGGAATCCATACCTATGGCGAAGTTGAGCATCTTTTCATAGAAAGAAAAAACTACACCGGACCATTTATGCCTGGTTTCAGGAAATGGGAAACACCCGGATTTAAAACTGAGGACACCGGATTGATTCATGTGGATCATTGCGTTGGCAATGTGGACTGGAACCAGATGAATCCCTGGGTGAAGTTTTATGAAGAAGTGATGGGTTTCAGAAATATCCTGAGTTTCGACGACAAGGACATTTCGACAGAATATTCGGCGCTTATGAGCAAAGTGATGAGTAACGGTAATGGTTACGTTAAGTTTCCAATAAATGAGCCCGCCGAGGGGAAAAAGAAATCCCAGGTGGAAGAATACCTGGAATATTACAATGGAGAGGGGGTTCAGCATGTGGCACTGGCAACCCACAATATCATACAGACTGTTTCAGATCTCCAGTCAAGGGGAGTTGAATTTCTAAGAGTGCCAAGTTCCTATTATGACGAGCTGATTTCCCGGGTTGGCGAAATTGATGAATCGCTGGAGCCGCTGAAAGAACTCGGAATTCTTGTGGATCGGGACGATGAGGGGTATTTACTGCAGATTTTCACGAAGCCGGTCCAGGATCGTCCGACCATGTTTTTTGAGATTATTCAGCGAAAAGGAGCAAAAAGCTTTGGAAAAGGGAATTT
>JAATGW010000376.1 GCA_015654495.1 Chitinophagales bacterium | reverse complement strand
GTTGATAGACTGAATTATTTCCTTATACGAGATTTGATCAACCGCCGTTGCCTGGTTCTCTGAAGGAACATCATATTCTTCGGGTAGGGTATGTGTCATTGCATTATGTTTGTTCTTGCGGAACTGATCAATACAGGTATTGATAATGATCCGTTTAAACCAGCCTTTCAGTGAAGTGAATGTATCCGTATACCTGTTCGGTTCGAACTTATGTATGCTCTTGAACAGTTTTACAAAACTCTCATTCATCATTTCCTCAGCCTCCTGCTGGTTACCGGAATACCGGTAACAAATCGACATGGCATAGTCGGCAAGCAATTGATACAATGCTTTCTGACTTCCACGGTCGTTTCGGACACAACCCCTCAGTATCACTGATATTTTCTCCTGTTCAGGCAATGACGGTTTTTTGGCGGATTAAAGGTACACTCTTGTTTTTGCCTTGTATATCGCTATTTACGGCAGATAAATTGGTCGGGTTGCCAACGAACTGCCCATCATGAAAATTTTTTCAGAATTTCAATTACAGAAGAGCGGTATTGAGCCCCAAAAAGATTCAGGTGAATCAGGAGCGGATATAACTGGAATAGGGGAATTCTTTGTTGCCAGCCGGATGTGAGCGGGAAATCTGAATGATATGACTCATAAAATCCCTTTTGAAATCCGCCGAATAATAAGGTCATAGCCAGGTCAGTTTCTCTGTGGCCATAGTACACGGAAGGGTCGAAAATCGCGGGCAGACCATCTGCCGAAACAAGAAAATTACCATTCCATAAATCTCCGTGTAATAAAGATGGGGGCTCATCAGGGATCAGTTCATTCAGCCTGACAGAAAGTTTTTCAGCCAGCCGCACAGATGCCGGATCGAGAAGTTTCCGGTTAAAAGCTTCCATAACAGGATACATTAACCGCGATCGGCCATAGAAAACTGCAGCAGAACTCTGAATACTGTTTTGTTGCGGAAAAATTCCTATATAATTGTCTGAGTCCCAACCAAAGAAAGCTGATCCCACTCTGTGAAGTTCCGCAAGACCAGCGCCAAAAACCTGCCAGAAATTGTGAGTAGGCTGCCCTTTTTCGAGAAAGCTCAGGATCATGTACTGAATGGATTCAATTCTGCCACAATGCAAAACCTTTGGAATATTTAAAGAAGTATTAGCTGCGAGAGACCCGAGTCCCTGGGCTTCTTTCCCGAAGAAATCGTTGCCGGGAGGATGAAGATTTAATTTTATAAAAAATTTGCCGGCATCGGTATCTGCCCGGAAGCTTTGATTGATATCGCCGCCAAAAACCTGTTCCAATTTCAAAAGCCGGATTTCTCTTTTGATGGCCTGGCTAAGTTCCTTTTCAAGAAGGCCCCTGAAATCTATACCTCCGATCTTCATGGATCAACGATGCAAAAAATTGCTGACAAGCTGTTTCCATTCTTCAAAGGTACTCACCTGAGGTCTGGTTTTACCAGCACGCCTGTACCAGTAATCGGCATTCCATGTATCGCCTTCAACACGGTGAAGATAGGCATGAATCCATGCAGCAGGTTCGCCATGGATATTTTCAACAAGATCATGCGCTTTTTTCCAGTCGCCTTTTTTTTCCCACCATAGTGCAGCCAGATAAGGATTCAGATTCTCGGGCGGTGTCGTAGCAGTTAAAGAGGAAGTAAAATTTTCTTCATTCATAAATTGTTTTTAATACTCAATAATTTCCGGGAAGCAATCATTTCTGAAGGAGGCTGTTGTTTTGTTCAGAAATACAGGCCTGGCTGAATAGGATTTTCCAGCAAAAACAAGGCCATCTGAAGGCCTTAATCAATCTTTTTCAAGTTTTTTCAGCTCCTGAATGATATAGCTTTCTGACATCCATTTGCCTGAAAGCATCACGCCGTTAATGTCTTTGGTTGCACTGATGTTTTTCAGAGGATCGGCGCCCAGCAAAATAAGATCTGCAACCGCTCCGGGTTTTATAATTCCTATATCGGTCCGTTTGAGATAACGGCCAACATTAACCGTACCTGTAACAAGCGCCTGGTAAGGGGTAAGTCCCGCATCCACATAATACTGCAATTCCTGGTGAGCTGAAAAGCCTGGAACATCGAATTCCTGCGGTGCACCAGAACCAAGCAAAATCCCGACGCCACTCTTCTGGCATTCTCTGAGTATATGATGACGTACTTCGATTAAACTTTTTACTGTTGCCGGTTTATAGGATGGGTTCTGTTGCAGATTTTTTGCTGCATTAACCCAGCTGGTTTTTGTTTTGCTGCTCATATATTTCATTTCAGGTGCAGCAATCAATAGTTCAGGATCACCAGCTGCAAACCATCTCCTTGTTATACATTCTGTAGGCACCACATAGATATTCTTTGATTTTAATCCGTTTATGAGTTTTGGTATCCTGCTTTCATCTGCTCTGTCAGCAATGAAAACAGCAAAAAGTCCGACGGCGGATTCAGGAATGGTATCAATACCAGGAACCAGACTTTCAACAAACCAATCCATATGATCGATTGTCGCATAGCCGGCATCGATAGCACGCCATACACCAACTTTATAGGACACATGCCCGGCAAAAGGAATATTTACTTCTTTCGCTGTTTTTTCGATAGCTGCAAATGTTTCAGGTGTGAGTCCGGGATGTAGTTTAAGAAAATCATAGCCTGCAGCTTTCTCCGCTTTTACCATTGCTGAAGCTTCTTCTGCAGTTTTTACTGAGCCGCCGCTGAGCGATGGTCCTGAAGTTATAAACCGGGGTCCGATAATTTCTCCTGAATTAATTTTATTACGGTACTCGATATGCCTTGGGTGGCCAAGCATTCCACGGATAGTAGTGATTCCTTTCAATGCAAATAAAAATCCTGTTTCTTCAATTGCCTTGAGATTGTCTTCGGGAGGTACATGGGCATGCATTTCGGCGAGCCCGGGAATAATAAATTTACCAGTGCCATCAATTATAAATGCATCTTTTGAACCGGTAAGTGTACCTGTATTTCCTATCGCAGCGATTTTACCATCACGAATAAGAATGTCCTGCCTGGGAATTACAACTTCCCGTTCCATCGGAATCAGGTTAACATTCCTGATCAGGATATTTTTTCCTGAAGAGCTGATCAATTGTTCCTGTGCATTGGAATAGCAATGGATAAGGAGGAATATTATAGTGAGCAACCGGCTCATAGAAATTATTTTAATAGTTGAAAGGTACTAAATTCTATGCTCGGGGTAGGTTGATGAAAGTAGTAGTATGATATTAACTTGCCGGGATATTAGGAAACAGGGTTAAGGCATTTCACAATATTTTACTGAATCCAATTTGTTTTTATAGTTCGACCATTATCAGTTCTTTTCCCAGGTTATGAATAGCATCTGAGATTTTTTTTATTTGTGCCCGCCTTGGTTTTTTAAGACCTGATGCATAGTGCTGAAGTTGTTTTTGATTGATACCCGTAAGCCTTTCAAGAGCTGCGTTAGTAAAGATTTTTCTGTAATAATTAAGAAAACTCTCGGTATCAAATTTGTAAACGACTTTAAAATCGTTTTTTAGAACTACCGGAATATTTTTCGCTGCATTATGTTTTTTATACAGTTCTAAACCGGTCAATGCTGATGCTTTTGCCTCTTCAACAGTGTCGCCATGCCCATAAATGCCTGGAATTTTATCCGCCCAGGCGCTGAATGAATCATCGGATCTTTCAATAATTATGGTGATTCTTTTTGCCAATTTCTGAGTTTGATTTTGCGAAGTATGTAATATAATCATGCCGGATTAAAGTTAATTTGGTAATTGATTTTTCAAGGGCTATAGACCCATGTCTTTTCTCATCTTTCTTTCTAAGCCTTTTCCCAATTCTTTTGAACCATGAAAAGGAACTGGATACCGCCATCCATTTTTCTCATATATAAAGTGGCTTCCCTCTGCTTTTAAAAACTTCCAACCCCTCGCCTTTACCAGCCGGTGAAATTCTGAACTCTTCATACAGTTAGAATTTCACCAGATAATTCATCCAACAAATTCACCCAACATAAAGGTAGTAAAAATACTACTATCTTACAAATAATAATTCTATAAATTTTCATGCTTAATCTTTTTAGAATTTTAAAAAATATGATGAATCGATTTACCGGTGTCCGGATATCAAATTCAGGCAAATTCTAAAATGAAAAAAGGAGATTTCACCAAATCCGCATGTGATTTTCCCCGAGGGGAGCGGTTAAAAGCCCATCGAAAAAGGGAGGTCATTTTAAATTCTTCAAGGCTTCCCGTTTACTCAAAGGGGCCAACGCATTTTGTTGCACAAATCTGGTGACCCAGTCCGGGTTGGTGCGGCCATACTGGCGGAGAACCCAACCGATTGCTTTTTGAACAAAAAATTCGTCAGAGCCCGAGAGTTGCTGAATGTATTTTTCCAGGAGGGCAGTATCAGTTTTGTTTTTGTAGAGAATCTGAAATAAAAGGCTGCTGCGCTGCAGCCAGATATTTTTTGACCTGTTCCATTTGCCGGTGACTGCCGGAATCCGTTTCGGGTATGCGTTAAAGTAGGGTCCATTGAGTGTGCTGCTAATAGCATCAACAGTGTCCCACCAGCTTTTATTAAGGATCATTTTTTCAAAATCAAGGATTATTTCTTTCGGCCATTGCTTTTTGTAACAGGCTGCCAGTTCAATTGCGAAATATTGCATT
>JAATGW010000813.1 GCA_015654495.1 Chitinophagales bacterium | reverse complement strand
TGCCTTACAAAATATTATCTTCGCGCGCATGTCGACAAACTGGTGGGAAATAGTTTTTTATGGTGGCTGTTTTATTACGCTGATCCAGATCATTTTCTACCTCGTGTTTTTCAGAAGGCTGGCATATTATGAAATTCCGGAACGCGATCAGTTTCGTGAAAATGCGGTAAGCGTAGTTGTATGCGCCCGGGATGAAGCGCACAACCTGTCCCGGAATCTTCCCGGAGTTCTCTTGCAATCCTACAGAAGCACCCATGAAGTAATTGTTGTAAACGATAATTCCCAGGACGAAACAAAATACCTGCTGGAAGGAATGCATAAGCAGTTCCGGCAATTGCATGTGGTGGAATTAAAGCAGGAAGCAAAACTGATCCCCGGCAAAATATTTCCACTTTCCGTAGGCATTAAAACAGCGAAACATGAAATACTGCTGCTGACCGATGCTGATTGTGTACCAGCATCAGAAAACTGGATTCAGCTTATGCAGGATGCCTATACAGATGAAATAGAAATTGTACTTGGCCATGGTGCTTATGAAAAGAAAAAAGGCCTGTTAAACGCATTGATACGCTTTGATGCATTTCATACAGCGCTGCAATATTTTTCTTATGCACTCGCAGGCATTCCATACATGGGTGTGGGTAGAAATCTCTCTTACAAAAAACAGGTTTTCTTCCGCAACAAAGGTTTTGCAGCACATAATAACCTACCCGGTGGTGATGATGATCTTTTTATAAATGCGGTTGCAACAAAAAACAACACAGCCATAGTACTCGATAAAGAATCGTTTACCTTATCGCAGCCCCAGCAAAACTGGGGCGCCTGGCTTCGCCAGAAAAACAGGCACTATTCAACCGGAAAATATTACAAACCATTACACCGGTTTCTGCTCGGTTTATATGCACTGAGTTATTTCCTTTACTATCCACTGGTAGTTTTGAGCATGATCTTTTACAGCTGGAAACTGGCGCTGGTTTTATATCTGATTCGCCTGATTGTTCAGGGAATAATCTGGACCAGGACCATGGAAAAACTTGATGAAAAAAATCTGCGGCCCTGGTTCTGGCTGCTGGATATCTGGATGTTTTTTTATTATCTCATTTTTATGCCAGCTGTATGGAAAAAGCCGAAAAAAAACTGGAAATAATTCTCCGGTACTTTTCTGAATTTTCGGCACATCAGCTGGAACAGTTCAGCATGCTGCAACCATTGTATGCTGAATGGAATGAAAAGATTAATGTTATTTCCCGTAAGGATATTGATTCTCTGTATGAAAAACATATCCTCCATTCTCTTGCAATTGCTGCCTGGTTTGATTTTACTCCGGGCATCGAAATTATCGACATCGGCACAGGCGGTGGCTTTCCGGGTATTCCTCTGGCGATTTTTTTTCCCGATGTAAAATTTCTGCTTGCTGACAGTATCGGAAAAAAAATAAAAGTAGTACAGGATATCGCTGAAAAAACCGGATTAAAAAATGTGGAAGTTCTGCACGGCCGCGCAGAGGAAGTCAGGAACCGGAAATTCGATTTCGCTGTAAGCCGGGCAGTGGCACCTCTCAAGGACTTGTGGAACTGGAGTAAACCCCTGTTGAAAAATGAAAGAAAGCTGGCAGGCTTTAAAAACGGGTTGATTTGCTTAAAACGCGGAGACCTCTCCCAGGAAATATCCGAAAGCCGATTGCGCCCCCATCTGCGTGAGATACAGTCATTTTTCCCCGAACCGGAGTTTGAACATAAATTCATTCTCTATAACCCACTCTGATAATTCTGATAAATAATCCGTTGGTTTTTTCACACGTGTTTTCACGTTATGCAACTACCGAATATTCTGTAGCTTTAGCATTCATTTTTGAAACCGCGCTCTGAAAAAAGAAGCTTAAATATCAGGTATGCCTTCTGGTTAGCAGCAGGCTGAGCAGACATATCTTTTGTTTAAAATAGAAAACTGCAGTTTAATCCATGGTTTATGAACGACATTTCAGTTTGCATAGTTGAGGACAATAAAGATATCCGGCTGGCCCTTGAACAAATCATCCAGATGGCAGATGGATACCAGTTGCTGGGATCTTTTCCGAATGCGGAGGAAGCTGTAGCGGGGCTTCCTGCTTATAACCCCAATGTAGTGCTGATGGATATCAATCTTGGAGGCATGAGCGGTATTGAATGTGTGGGCCTTGTTAAACCGAGGTATCCGGATATTCTTTTCATGATGTGTACGGTATATGAAGAAGATGAGAAAATTTTTGAAGCGCTTGCTGCAGGCGCCAGCGGCTATATCCTGAAAAAAACTGCGCCGGCGAAACTACTTGAAGCCATCCGGGAATTATATGAAGGTGGCTCTCCAATGAGCAGCCAGATAGCACGAAAAGTGGTCGCGGCTTTCAGCAAAATTCCAAAAGCGGCCAGCAATCTTTCGCTGGATACGCTTTCGCACCGCGAAACGGAAATTCTGGAACACCTGGCAAAAGGTTTATTGTATAAAGAAATCGCTGCCAACCTGGGTATCGCGCAGGAAACAGTTCGTAAACATGTTTATCATATTTACGAAAAATTGCACGTGAACAACCGCGTTGAAGCAGTCAACAGATTTTTTGGAAGATGACCCAACGTTTAACGTTAAACGTTAAACGTGAGAATTACCAGGTGAGTTCCAGCCGGTTATCCTTTCGCTCCATATCTGCAGTTTGATGCATTGGATCTATTTCCACAATTTTCAGATCAAGTAATTTTCTGTCGAGTTCGAAGGTATAGAACCTGTCAGTCCATCTCCAGGGTGCAAATACCACTCTTTTTTCTTCCGGATTTTCCTGCGATTTTGAACCAAACATCAGGTACTGAGGTATATAGGCCATGATTTTTGAGCCATCTTTGAATGTGAGCTGAACATCAGACGGCATGGGCATGGTCCCCTTGTTTCTCAGTCGGATTTTCATTTTTCCATTTTCATCCCACAAACTGTCGATAGCATAGTCAACCGTTTTTGTTGTGTTGACAAAATAGCCCTTGTACCAATCCAGCTGGATGCCGCTAACGTTTTCGGCTAAACGGATAAAGTCATTTGGATTGGGATGCCTGAATTTCCAGGTATCAAAATATTTAAGCATAATTGCGTCACGAACCTTATCGCCAACAATATAACCCAGCGTTTCAAGGAATACTTCTCCTTTTACATAGGCGTTAGTGCTATAGCCTGCATTTGTTTCATACTGATCTGCATGGGTTGTGAGAGGTTCGTTATAATCACTTTTAGAAATACTCACATAAGCACGCATTGCGCCTTCATGCGGAAATGAATCCGAAAAATTTTCGAGAAAATTTACTGTACGCGCCTCTGCAAAAGAAGTAAATCCTTCATCCATCCATGAATGAAGAGATTCATTGGTGCCCAGCATCATCTGATACCAGCTGTGCAACCATTCATGAATTACAACACCACGACCGGCACCTTTGAGTAAGGTTGCCATCGGGTACTCCATACCCCCGTCACCCCCTTGTATAAACGAATATTGCTGATACGGATATTTACCACAGGTCTTTTCAATATATGGCAACGCTTTGGAAGCCAGCTCCAGCACATTTTCCCAATCACGGCGATAATTGCTTACGTATTGCTGAGCAGTTAATCTTTGTTTTGTTCTTGCAGGAAGATTTTCGTACTGCTGACTGAGTTTGGCATCATCAATTTTATAAAATGCATGCAGAGTAAGTCCGTCTCTTATTTTTTTTGAGATGTGGATATAGGCCGGGTCAGCGGCCCACACAAAGTCGTGCACATTCGGCGCCGAGAAATGCCAGGTAAGCGTCGATCCCGCAGGCTTTTTTACCGCCGCTGCCTGTGCTTCGTAGCCATGCCCGATTTCTGCTGCATTCTGCAGGTATCCACTACCTGCTATTGTATAGTTTTTATCAATACTGATCCTCACGTCAAAATCTCCCCACACTCCATAAAATTTCCGGGCAATATAAGGCGTAGGATGCCACCCTTCGTAATCATATTCGCTAAGCTTC
>JAATGW010000185.1 GCA_015654495.1 Chitinophagales bacterium | reverse complement strand
TAGGTATTGCAGTAGGGAGTGGCAGTGATGTAGCAGCTGAAACCGCAGGAATTGTTTTGGTAAACAGCAATCCAAAGGACATTGTAAATCTTATTTTATTTGGAAAAGCTACCTACCGGAAAATGATCCAGAATCTTATCTGGGCCACAGGTTACAATATTATCGCATTGCCGCTGGCAGCTGGCGTATTATATAAAGCCGGGATCATATTAAACCCTGCCGCCGGAGCAGTACTCATGACGCTGAGTACTATTATTGTAGTCATCAATGCAGGAAGGCTCAAAATCAGCTAGATCCATTCGGAAAAATTGAATAATTGCATCAACGCTGAAGGCACACCAGGAAAGCAATAAATAAAACCTATATTTTTCCGGAGCCTGTTTTTTCTCACCTGCATGCCTGATATAAATCATAGGAAAATTCCACTGGAAATTTAATTTTTGGGTAGAAATATTTTTTATGAATGCGCGATCATCGTCGTTTAACGCTACATGGCATCGAAAGCATCCCATGCCGAAAAAAGCCACAGTAGAACAGCGTATTGAATGGCATCTGGACCATTATAAAAATTGTAGTTGTCGTGAAATACCAGAGAAACTGAAAGAAGAAATGAGAAAATTGAAAATAGAAATCCCGGCATTATGAAAGGGTTGGAAAATTCAACTTACTTGCTTTTGTACTGTATCTCCAATGCAACAGCATTTGTGATACTATTGGCCGCCTGGAAAAAGCCAAGACTTGCCAGGTTGATGTTCCTGTTATTATTTGCCTGGGCGGGCTGGACTAACTGGACCACGGCTCTTCGTAATCCGGAGTTTTATATCGAATATGCAGACCTTAGTTTGCTCGATATATACAAACGATTTATCCATGGTTGGTTCAGCAGCCATGTTACCATATCGATACGGTTTGTAGCCATTTGCCAGGCATGTATTGCTGCTTCGATGTTACTGAAGGGGTGGATATTAAAAACCGGAATTATAGGTGCCATTATTTTTCTGCTTGCCATTGCTCCATTGGGTGTTGGTTCAGCTTTTCCTTTTTCTATAACTACTTCCATTGCCTTGTTTCTTATTTTCATCAATCGGCAAAATGAATATTTATGGATTAGTCCGGTATCGGAATATGGTTATAGTGATTAAGGGAGGAATTAGGAGAGGCAGTAGGCAGAAGGAACAGCCAGTGTGGAGGGGTTAGTGTGGCTTCTGATGAAGATTACTTCAAACATAAAACATAAAACTTAACAACCTGACAACCTGATAACGACAGGCAACAGGCAACAGGCAAAAGGCAAGAGGCATGAAGCAAAGGAACAGCCGATGGAGTCTGGAGTCTGGAGTCTGGAAATACAAGGCAGTAGATGGAAGTAGGTGATAGCGAATGTCTATACGCAAAAGGCAAAAGGCAAGAGGAACAGCCAGTGTAGAGGAGTTAGTGTCGATTCCGATGAAGCTTACTTTTCTGTCAGTATCACCGAACTTCAAACCTAAAACTTCAAACCTAAAACTTAACATCCTAACAACCTAAAAACCTGATAACATCATAAACAACTACAAGCCCGGATCGACTGCCGCACGTAGGGGCAGGAGCTAAAAAGAATAAAAGCCTATTCACTAAACGCATTAACCGTTTTTACCGAACCCCTTTTAAAAGGAATCGCTGTCTCGACAAGTTCACCGGGAAACTCAACCGCCACCAAAGTTCCATCTTTGCCCGAAATACTGAATTTCCCCTGTATATCATCACTCAGACCTTTCATCAGCTTCAGACCAAGGGAATTTTTCTGAAACTTTTCCCATGAGGCGGGAATGCCGATGCCATTGTCTTTTACCGATAACCAGATTTCATGCACAGATTTCATTTTCATTTCAATATGAATTTCTCCGGTGCCATTCAAAGGAAATGCATATTTGATGGAATTGGTAATGGCTTCATTTATAATCAGGCTAACAGGTATCGCTTTTGATATGTCCAGAAGAATATTTTCAATATTTAAATAAAACCTGATGCGCCTGTTTACACCAAATGAATCGCGGAGATATTCGACCAGCTCAGGTAAATAGACCGCCATATTGATGGTGGTGGAATTTTCAAGCTGATAAAGTTTCTGGTGGATAAGCGACATCGCATATACCCGATGCTGACTGTTCTGCATAGCCGCCAATGCATCATCTTTGAGGTAAGCAGATTGTGATTCCAGTAAACTCATAACCGTATGCAGGTTATTCTTAACCCGGTGGTGCACTTCTTTGAGCAGCCATTCTTTTTCTTCCACCAGGTGCTGCAGCGCCAGATTTTTACTACTGATCTCCTTATTACTCCTGTTTTTGATAGTATACTGTTTGTAGAGAAGCATCAGGATAATAAGCGAAAGAAACAGGCCACCGACAGTCATATTCTTTACCAGGTTGGTGCGACTTAAACTTGTCTGCTTCAGCAGATCCTGTTTTTTCAACAATTCAATATTCTGCTGTTTCAGCTGCAGGTCCTTGTCTTTTTGCGCTGCCCCGGAAGTGAGCAGCTGGAGGTTCTGTTGTCTTGAAACGGAATCGAATTGAAATCTCAGTGTTGCCTGTTCAAAATCTTTTTGCTGTAATTGTGATTTTCTTGAAAGCAAAAGGATGTTTTGTTCTTTCAGTTTTAACTCGTTATTCTTTTTTTCGGTTTCATATTTTATCTGCAACTCTGTATTCTCCCTCACTTTGGTTTCACGGTAGATGATATCATCCAGCGCTTTATTTTTTATAAGGTGATCCATAGCTGAAACATAATTGCCCTGTGCTGAATCAATTTTAAATAACATGAAATGCAGATGGGCCAGTCCTCTTCCTTCAGTAATATTTGCGGCAAGCGATTTTTCCAGCAGGGGCTTCGCGAGATCATATCTTCCCCATTCCATATACATCTGTCCCATCAGCAAGGCAGAATATACATCATGATTGCGATCATCTTTTTTAAGTTCCTTGAGTTTCCGGAAATGTTGTTCAGCCAGGTCATATTGTTTTAGACTTCTGTAAGCAACACCAAGTCCGCTTTCTACCGCTGCCTGCTCATATATGCTTACCGGCGGGTAATCTTTCGCTGTATTCTGAACCACAGCCAGCGCTTCATCCTGTCTGTTCATTTTTATATATGCCTCGGAAGTGGAATAGGTGAGGTCGTAAAGTATCGACGAAGGGAATTTTTTATAACAATTAAAAGCCAGGGAATAATAATCCAGCGCTTTTTGAAACTGGCCGATCTGGCGATAGATATATCCAAGATTATAATAAAAACTTGCGGCAGAATAATTATCGCCGCTGGCTTCCATACTTTTTATCATCTCCAATGCATAATAAAGCGCTTTTGTCCAGCCGTTTCGCATCGTTTCCAGGTTGCAAAGGCGTTCATAGGTATAATGAAGATTCGGGTAATTTACTTTTTTGTATATAGCCAGCACTTCCAATAATTCCTTTTCAGCCAGATCGTATTCTGCTTTCAACATATATACCATGGACAATTGACGCAAAGACCTTGCTTCTCCCGTCAGGTTTTTTTCTGTTCTGAACAATACAATGGCCTCGCCCGCATTTGCGATCAAAGAATCAAAAATGATATCTGCAAATGCCTTTTGTTTGTCTTCCATGAAAATATTGCCGATCAGCAGCATGGACTCATTGATACCTTCACGGAATTTTAATTCGTTGCTCAGGCTTCTGGCCTGCCTTGCATAACTCATCGCTTTGTCGAGTTCAGTTCTTTCTTCTCCCGGCATATACAGGTAGTAGGCCGACAGATTTAAAAGCGCTTCGGCCTTTTCGTTATCGTTCCTGCAGTTATTGAGATCTTTCAATAATTCTGCTTCAAGTCCGGGCATCGGCGTACGGTCGCCCGGAAGTATCTGGGTAATACCCTGGAAAATCAGAAACTGAAAAATGGTTAAGAAAGAAAGGATCCTTTTCATGTAATGACTTTGAACATGCCCGCAGGGCGATAATATGGAATATGGGGGAATAAGCAATATACAAAAGCGGTAGCTTGTTGTACATTTCAGAATGAGATTATTGTTTGCCGGGTTTCTGAGGTGGTTTTTTTGACCGGGTAGTGCAGCTACGGGAACTGAAAGGGTATTATTGTCGCCTGTTGCGGCTGGCTCGGCTCTAAATAAAAATATTTTTTTTGGCAGACTGCAGCTTCTCAGGCCTCTTGATTTGATTAAGACAATTCTTATCGTTTGAAAAGAAACATGAAATTGTGGAGCTGAATTGCAAACTCAATTTAAAAATTTAATCCAAAGATTCGCAGCGTCTGAAATTAACCGGGGTATTATTTAACCATGGAGTGATCTCATCTACCAGAAAATGTTGTGCGCTTACTCCCGTTAAAAAACGGTATTGAAACGAGCTAATTCCTGTTGTTTATTAATTCCTGAATGCAGAGCTTTGTTTGCATATCGTTTGAGTGGCAATACAATCGGCTTATACACAAACTTACTTCTGTGATTTTTTAATATTCTGTTTTCGTTGAAGAGAGTTTTGCCGGAAGATCTTTTAAAACTATTAGTTATGACATACGACAGAGACCCCAAATATCTTCACCCATATATTGCAGTGAGGCTAAAGCAAATTATGGAAGCCATCCAGGAGAAGCTACCTGCTACGCACTCTCCCAAACTCATTTCTGCGCATCGCACACCTTCCGATCAGTTTGAATTGTTTAAAAAAGGGCGGACTTTCCGAAATGGTGGGTGGGTTAAAATAGGATCGGTAGTGACTAATCTCGATGGTTTCATAAAACGTTCCCGTCATAATTATTTACCCTGCACCGCCTTTGATACCGGTCTGTTCAGCAATGGAAAATATGTGCCGGAAACTCCTCTTTACAAACATATAAAACAGGGAGTAAAATTGGGAATGGATTGGGGTGGTAACTGGGTTTCATTTAAAGATCAACCACACCTGGAAATTCCAACGAGTAAATTTTTCAAAACCAATATTGAAAAAGACAGCGGTTTGATATGGCAAAAGTATTTAGTAAAAGCGGGAACTTATGCCGGTGTACTTGACGGGATATTTGGTCCTAAATCATTAGCGGCATTAAAAGCTGCTACAAATGAAAACGACAGAAATTTAGCAGCATGGGATAAATTATTTGCCCGGTTTGGCGTTTTGGAAGATTTTGATCAATAGCTATTTTTTGGGAGGGGTATCGGATGCAAATACAACGAGACTGGAAACCGCTATTATAAAGGATTTAGCGTGATCACGGTTGTTATGTTTTAATGGAGAGCTAACTATGTAGTGCCTGCTGTTTATATTTTTAAGAAATGACATGCAAGGATTTTTGATAAAGGGTTCAAATATCATGCATTTCCTGAGATGAATTCATTTGCAGCCAACCTGGTCCCCGGCACCATGGGAGCCTCCTGTAGATTTTAAATTTCAATGCGCGTTCCCGATGCTATCCATAGTCCTTTGCGTGCCTACGGCACTTGAATTTTCTATATTTATTTATCCGCCGGGTTGAAACCCGGCGCTAGAGATTGCACCGGGCCTGGCGGCCCTGAAACAAATTCAAAGATCATAATGATTTTTGAGGACATCGATAGTTGGATTTGAAATTTTCAATGCGCATCCCTGATGCTATCTACAATATGGGAATTTGTAATTAAATTTTAATTGGGGCCTGTTGATTAAGTTATATAAGGTAAGATTTTGTATTTTGATGAAAATCTTGTTCCTGTTTAATTTCGACAATGTCATTAG
>JAATGW010000266.1 GCA_015654495.1 Chitinophagales bacterium | reverse complement strand
CATCTGTCTTTGAATTTTGCTTTTGTCAGAGGGAAGCTATCAGTGACCCCATTATTTGTCGGCACTGATCCTGCGGAATATCCAATTCTGGAATATGCGGGCTGGCGTGTACTTGCTTTCGAAGAAGATTTTGGTATAAAACTTATCAATAGCCTTTCAAAAGAACAGCTGCAAAAAGCAACGGTGAGTAAACAGGTTCCTGCAGATATAATTACCGCTGCTGAAAGCGGCCGGCGTTTGGTTGATTATTGGGGAATTCCTTTTTCAGAACTTAACCAGAAACAACAAAGGACATTGATGATGATCATGCGCGAATTTGTATATAATCTCGAGTTTGAAAAAGCTGAAGCTGAATACAAAAAGATCATGGACGCCGGCTTTAAGAATATTTTCTTTGGATGGATTGGTTCCTACAATGAACATGAGCCGCATTATTTTATCATCAACGGGCCGACCTTTATTATTGAATTTGATAATAATGACGGCCCTGGCAGGATGGCAAATCATATACATGCTATCTGGCGGGAAAAAGGCAATGAATACGGATAAGATGTATTGAAACAGCATTTAAAAACGGAACATTAACGCTGGAATAACCGGGAACATGTTAGCTGCAAAACCTGAAAATATTGATGCTTATATCGCTTCCTTTCCAAAAGAAATCGGGGAAAAACTGGAAAGCGTTCGTTCCGCTGTACACCAGGCTGGGAAGGGGTTGGAGGAAGTGATTAAATATGGAATGCCAACATTTATGAATAATGGCAACCTTGTATTTTTCGCTGCATTTAAGAACCATATTGGTTTTTATGGAATTCCTAAAGGCAACAAAACTATTGATGCCGCACTCAGGAAATACAGGCAGGGTCGGGGATCGGTTCAATTTCCATTTGATCAACCGATACCATTGCAGCTGATAACAAAAATTGTGCAGGTGAGAATCAGGGAAAATGCTGGAAAAATAAAAACAACAAAAACAAAATAAGTTTCTGAAAGTGCTTGAAGATTATTTCCGGTCTGAACTGAATCGCTTGTCTGCGCCTGGTGCCAGAATTGAGGAATACTGGACCGGGATTAAAAAAGCTTATTCGGCAAAATCGAGACATTATCATAACCTGAATCACCTCGAACAATTGCTGAATTTGTTAGTTCCGCTGAAAAATCAAATTGACAATTGGTCCGCTATTGTGTTTGCAATCGCTTATCACGATATAATTTATAAGGTGCTTAAATCAGATAATGAAGAACAAAGTGCATTGCTCGCTGATCTGAGGCTATCTGCATTGAATGCCGATAGGATAACAAGAAATCTTTGTGTGCAACATATCCGGTTTACAAAATCTCACGGGCTCAGTGATAATCCGGATACAAATCTGTTTACCGATACAGACCTTTCGGTACTGGGTTCTGATCCGCAGACATATACCAACTATGCTGCCGCGATAAGAAAGGAATACAGGTACTATACTGATATTGTTTATAATCCCGGCAGAAGAAAAGTCCTGAATCATTTTTTGAAAATGGACTTTATTTTTAAAACTGATTTTTTTCGTGATCGGTTTGAAGCTGCTGCCAGGGTGAATCTTATAAATGAACTTGTAGGCCCTGGAGGGGTAGTCGGTAAGACCTGAACAACCTTACGGATTTATTTCAGATAAGAGGTTTTTAACTATTCCTGTGCTTTCGATAGCCTTTAACAAACCAGGCGCAATAGAAAACAGTCCCTTCCGTTGATGCTCAGGTGTAATACAGATAATGAAAATTTTCACGGTATTTCTGGGTTTCTATTTTCTTGTTTCAGGTATGGAAGTCAATGCCTGCAGCATGTGCAAGGTCACCATCAATGGCCGCACCTGGCTGGGCAATAATGAAGATTCCTGGCGCCTTGGTTCGCGGATCTGGTTTGAAAACGGAAAAGGCGGAACTATGGGCGCAGTATATGTGGGCTATGCTGATAATTTCCCGCAGGGTGGTATGAATGAAGCCGGGCTTGCATTCGACGGACTGACAACGGCTCCGAAACCCATCAGAAAAGATCTTACCGGGAAAGAAATTCTGCAGCCGCGTGACTTTGTAAAAGAAATCATGCAAACCTGCCGGAATATTGAAGATGTAAGAAAATTTGCAGTTCAATTTAACCGACAGAAATTTTTCAACCATGGTGAATACCTTTTTGCTGACCGTAGTGGCAGGTATCTTGTGATGGAGTCAGACAGTTTGGTAATTGGAAATGATGACAAATACATTATTGCGAATTTCTGCCCTTCAATAACCGATGAAAAACAGAAAATGGCATTCGCAAGGTATGAAAGAGGGTATCAGTTTATTCATCATGATGCATATCAGTCGGGCGCTGATTATGCCAGAGCATTAACTGATACAATGCATGAATGCCGGCCGGGTATCGGCGATGGCACGATGTATTCTTTTATTGCAGATCTCGAAGAACGGAATATCGACCTCTATTTTTATCACGATTTCAGAGAACCCCTTCGTTTTAACCTTGCAGCCGAACTCGCCAAAGGAGATCATATGCTCGATATGGCCTCCATGTTCCGGTCTAATCCGGAATACAGCCGTTTCCTCAAATACAAAACTCCACAAAACGATAACCGGGTTTTGCGGATTCTTTTTTTTGCCGGCCTGGCTTTTAGTATAACATCGTTCTGCTTTTTTATCAGTTATCTGAGGAAAAGGAAAACCGATTCAACACAATCCGCAGTTCTTAAGCTGATGATAAGCTTCACTGGTCCGGCACTTATATGGTTTTTTTATATTCTGATCAGAAATCAGCCTTTTTTCTATTCGCCAGCGCCCTATCGCGACTACCGGTTTTCGGAACTTAATATTGCCGCATACATACCTTTTGCACTACTGTTTTGTACGGGATGGCTGGTTGTTCGTTTTGTACCTGCAATAAAAAATGCGGACCTGACATTATTTTCAAAATTATTGCTGGCCTTGCATCTGATTGCGTCCACAGTTGTTCTCGGTTATTTTTTCTACTGGGGATTTTACAATATCTTTTGATTAAGAAATCATGAATGAACTTGCCCGGAGGCCGTGTTATAAGGAATTCTAAGCTGATTTTGTTTCCGGTGTGGGGAATTATCCTTTTCCTGGTTTGCTATATAGTCGCTGCGATACAGTATCCCGGAGGTTCTGCTTTTGATCCCCATGAACCGGGGTTCAGTATTATAAACAATTACTGGTGTAACCTGATGAATAAGGAAGCGATAAATGGTGAGATAAATAAGGGGAGGGCCTTTGCATTTGCAGGTATGGTTTTTCTTTGTGTGTCTCTGGCGATATTCTGGTGGGTATTTCCTCAGCATACAAAACTGAAGAAAGGCCTGCGTCAGTTAATCCGGATTTGCGGACTGATTTCAATGTGTATTCCTGTGTTTCTGATCTCTGTATTACCACACGATGAACTGATCAACCTGGCCTCTTTTTTCGGGTTGGTTGCTGTTGGTGGAACACTTGCAGGTTTAAAAAAGGAGGGTTGGACTTTTCTTTTTTACTTCGGAGTTTTTAATCTCGTATTGGTAGCTCTGAATAACTTTTTATATTATTCGGAGGATTTGATTAGTGCATTGCCTCTTGTTCAGAAGATAAGCTTTTTATCTTTTTTGCTTTGGTTTATATGTATATGTATCAGAACCGGAAAAGAAAAAAAGACTTCGACAGTTACATGATAAATCAAAATCCGGCATGATGGTTATTTTTGAAAATTAATTTTTGTTCTATGAGTTCAGAGTTTTCTCCTGTTACAGAAGCCCAGATGCTGATCCGAAAGATACCGCTGTGCCGCGGGGACGCAGGCAAGCCAGCGTTGTTTCGAAGGTCGCCGCACCTACAGCGTCATAGACAACCGGCAATCCAACTCCACCGGAGAGTTCGCGCACGCGGGCAACGATATCGTCCGAGGTGGAGAGCAAGGGATAATCGCAACCATGCTGACGTGCGACTTCTGCCTTCTCCGGCGAACTG
>JAATGW010000280.1 GCA_015654495.1 Chitinophagales bacterium | reverse complement strand
GGTCTGATCATTGATCCGATAACACTGAAAGTGGACGCAACTATATCGGATGCGCTAAGGTTAATGAAGGAAAACAGGATTGGTGGAATTCCAATTGTAGACAACGAACATAAGCTCGTGGGCATTCTTACCAACCGCGACCTCCGGTTTGAAATCAATCACAAGCGGAAAGTAAGTGATGTGATGACCACGGAAAACCTGGTAACCGCTCCCGAAGGCACCGATCTTAAGAAAGCAGAAAAGATTCTTCAGAAATATAAGATTGAAAAACTCCCTGTGGTTAATAAAAGCGGCCAGCTTATCGGGCTGATCACTTACCGCGATATTCTGCAGCTGCAAAGTTTCCCCAATGCAGTAAAAGACGGTTTCGGACGTTTAAGGGTAGGCGCAGCCCTGGGTATAACCCGGGATCTGCTCGACCGCACTGCAGCGCTTGATAATAATGGTGTTGACCTGGTTTGCCTTGACAGTGCGCATGGCCATAGCCGTGGTGTTATCGAAGCATTGAAATCGGTAAAGAAAAATTTCAAAAAACTCCAGGTTATTGCAGGAAATGTAGGAACAGCTGCCGGCGCAAAGGCACTGGCACAGGCTGGAGCAGATGCTGTAAAGGTGGGCATCGGGCCAGGATCCATTTGTACAACCAGAATTGTAACTGGTTCAGGTATGCCACAGATCACCGCGATCCTGGAAGCAGCTTCTGAACTTAAAAAACTGGGTGTGCCACTCATTGCAGACGGTGGGATCAGGTACACTGGTGATATAGTAAAAGCCCTTGCTGCCGGCGCTTCAGCGGTTATGATGGGGAGTGTGTTTGCTGGTGTTGACGAAAGCCCCGGCGAAACCATTATATACGAAGGGAGAAAATTCAAGCAATACCGCGGCATGGGTTCAATCGGAGCTATGAAGGAAGGAAGTTCTGACAGGTATTTCCAGGATGTGGAAGATGATATTAAAAAACTGGTACCTGAAGGTATTGAGGGGCGTGTTGCATATAAAGGAAACCTGAGTGAAGTTGTAGCACAATATGTAGGTGGACTTAGGGCAGGAATGGGATATTGCGGCGCTCCGGATATTGACACACTCCAAAAAGCACAGTTTATCAAAATCACCAATGCGGGTATGATGGAAAGTCACGCCCATGATATTGTGATCACTAAAGAAGCTCCCAACTATAGCCGCTGATCCTTATGGTAAAATCTTTTCGGTCATTCCTTTTACTGATTTTTCTTTTTCAGGTATCTGTTGCTGTTAGCCAAACCGATTCCTGTGGTCTGAGGATCAGTTTACTCACCTGCAGTCCCGGCGAAGAATTGTATTCAACTTTCGGGCATAGCGCATTGCGCGTCACAGACTACAAAGCCGGAACTGATATAGTTTATAACTATGGAACATTTGATTTCCAGGACCCGGATTTCCTGCTGAAATTCACCCGCGGTCAGCTCCTTTATTTTCTCGATCAGGAATCTTTTCAGGGATTTTTAAACGATTACCGCGCAGAAAACAGAAGCGTAAGAGAGCAGTTGCTGAATCTCTCCTGTTCAGAAAAAATGCAGATGCAGCAGGCCCTGTTTATAAATATGAGGGATGAAAACAGAAGTTATAAATATGATTTTCTTTTTGACAATTGTACAACCAGGCTCCGTAACCTGATTCTCAGAAATGGAGCAAATTCCTATACCACCGGAAATGTTCTTCCAAATCCCGAAACCACTTTCAGAGATCATATTCACCATTACCTAAATGAAAATAAACAATACTGGAGTAAGCTCGGTATAGATATTCTCCTCGGCAAAAAAATGGACCGGGATATGACTAATGACGAAGCAATGTTCTTACCCGACTATCTTGAAAAAGGCCTGGACAGTACTTTTTCATCGACCGGTCGGTTGGTTACAGCAAAACAGGTGCTTTTTGAAAGAAAGGAAACAGATACGGGCACGGGTTCCATTTTTACACCAACAGTTGTTTTCTGGCTATTATTTTTAATTACAGCGCTGATTAGCTTTTTTACCGGACCAAAGTTTAAAAAATTTCTTTCAGTACTCGATTTTCTGGCTTTTTTCATAACAGGTATGCTTGGCTGCCTGCTGATTTTTATGTGGGTGGGAACCGATCACAATACTACACAAAACAACCTTAACCTGCTTTGGGCAATTCCGACGCATGCTATTGGCGCCTTTTTTACGGGGAGTAAAAAAAACCGGCCGGTCTGGTACTTCCGTATAACAACCGCCGCATGCCTTTTACTCGTGATTGGCTGGTTTTTACTTCCACAACAATTGGACCCGGCACTGATACCCTGGGTTTTAATTATCGCATTAAGAAGTTTTTTCATAGCCCGCGGCCAAAGTTTCCGGACATCAAAATGAGCGCAACTGACTGTGTCTAAGTGTATTTAATATTCTTTAACAAATCAGATTGCATTTATTATGAGTGGAAAAGATAAAACATTAAATTTACAGACCACGTTTGATCCAGGCCACCGGGTTAGGATTTATTTCGTAATTATCTGAAAGATTGGAATAAACGGGAAAATCGGACAACGAAGCACGGCCCTGCTTTGTCAAGTAAATGAAAACGCGTGGGAAAAAATCCTTCATTCTCTCAGTAATTTTTATTGCCGCATTCTCGAATAGTTATGGAAGGCATATTGCCGGGGGTGAGATGTCATACGCATACATAGGGCCTACTCCCAATGGAAGTTCTGCGAGTTACCGGATCACTCTCAAACTTTACAGAGATTGTCAATCAACCGGAGCACAGCTGGATCCTACTGCCTATATCACTGTTTATGAAAATGGAATTGGCGGAACTACAACGCTCTACCAGAACCTGGAAGTGCGCATTGCCAATACAGATCTGGTCCAGCTTATAAATCCAGGTCCATGTATAGATAATGCTCCGATAGTGTGTTACCAGGTGGGATATTATTATACAACTATTGACCTGCCGATTAATTCCCAGGGATATACTGTTTCCTATCAGCGTTGCTGCAGGATTGATAATATCACTAATGTGATTAATTCTTCCAATGCAGGAGCTACCTACACTGCAACGATACCTGGATATTCTATTTTACCTAAAGGATATGAAAACAGTACACCTGTTTTCAACACCAGTGATACAGTTGTGATTTGTGAAAACAATCCGTTCTACTATAATTTCAGTGCGAAAGACAATGATCTCGACCAGCTTACTTACACTTTTGCTCCTGCTTATGACGGTGGTACACAGAATGTACCTCAGCCAACAGTAGCCTCGCCGCCACCTTATCAGCAACTAAGCTATTCTTTTGGATTTACTCCTACACTTCCAATGGGACCAAACGTTAATATAAACCCAACCACAGGCATCGTGTCTGGCATCGCACCGAATGCAGGAATTTATGTGTTAACCGTTGCTGTTATTGAAAGACGGGAAGGAAAAATAATAAATATTCACAGAAAAGATCTGCATATTAAAGTTGCGCCCTGTACAATTGCTGCGGCAGATTTACCACCCGAATTTGTAAACTGCAAGGGCTTCGATCTGACTTTTCAGAACCGGAGTAACAGTCCGTTGATTAAAACATTTTCGTGGGATTTTGGTTTAAAAAATGCAACTGACGATACTTCCAATCTCGCGATCCCAACATTTACTTTTCCTGATACAGGAGTATATACTGTAAGGCTGATTACTAATCGCGGACAGGATTGTTCCGATACCGCTTATACATTGGCAAAAATATTTCCAGGTTTCTTTCCTGAATTTTCTGTAGCTGGCGGCTGTAAAGGAGTACCGATGCAGTTCACAGATAAATCAACCGCTACATATGGAAAAGTCAATTTCTGGCAATGGTCTTTCGGATACCCGCAGATCAATCCGGAAGGCTCTGATGAACCTGCACCACTTTTTACCTTTCCAACCACTGGAACATACCAGATTCAATTAATTGTCGGTACAAGTAAAGGTTGTCGCGATACCATTGACCGTGCACTTAATGTACTCGACAGACCAATTTTTGAAGTTACAAATGATACGCTGATATGCACTATCGATACACTTCAGTTGCAGGCGATCGGCATCGGCAGCTTTACATGGAGCCCCGCGGTCGCGATCAGTAATATCAATATTCCGAATCCGCTTGTGAGCCCGGATGTTCCCACAAAATATTATGTTACGCTGACCGCGGCACCGGGATGTGTGGGCACTGATTCCGTATTTGTTGACGTCAGGAGTTTTGTAACCCTGAAGGCTGGATCCGATACCACAATCTGCCTTACAGACTCCCTGATTCTGCGACCTACGGGAGACGCCTTACATTTTATATGGACACCGGCAGAAACACTGAATGATGCAAGTGCAAAATTCCCTGTGGCAAAACCTCTTGGAAATACCACTTATAATGTAACAGGTAATATCGGAAAATGTAAAACCAATGATCAGGTTACTGTACTTACAGTGCCGTATCCGGTTATAAAAGCCAGTGCTGATACAAGTATCTGTTATGGTGAGTCGATACAATTACACGCATCAGGTGGCATTCGCTATCAATGGATCCCTGTTACCGGTTTGAATCAAAGTACAAGTGCCGATCCTGTTGCCGCTCCGCTATTAACGACTGTTTACGCTGTAGGCGGGTATCAGAATGGGGGCTGCCCAAAGCCGGGCTTTGATACAGTTGTGGTTCGGGTCATACCGCCGATACCTGCATTTGCAGGAAACGACACAGCCATTGTGGTTGGCCAGCCGCTTCAGCTTACTGCTACCGGCAGTGAATTTTTTGACTGGCAACCTCCTACCGGACTCAATAATCCGCATATCGCAAATCCTGTTGCCAATCTAAACGATAACATAACGTATACGGTCAGGGTAAGTTCACCTGAAGGTTGCTTTGCCTACGATACAATTAATGTGAAAGTTTTTAAAACTCCGCCTGATATTTTTGTTCCGACAGCTTTTACACCCAATGGAGATTATCTGAACGATGTGCTTACACCGATCCCTGTTGGTATCAGTAAATATGATTACTTCAGGGTATACAATCGCTGGGGGCAGCTGGTATTCAGTACAACTGAAGTAAAAAAAGGCTGGGACGGAAAAATTTCAGGAAAAGACCAGGGCTCGGATACTTTTGTATGGTATGTGCGCGGAACAGACTATACCGGCAAGGTAATTTTCAAAAAAGGTTCCACCACACTTATACGCTGATAACTCATTTCAGGTAATTTCGGTCTTATTTTTTCTTCTATATGAACAGAACCATTTTTATTACCGGAGCAAGTTCGGGATTCGGAAAAGCTATTGCTGAAAAATTTGCGGCGCTTGGCGATAACCTCATTATCACTGCGCGGCGCGCAGAAACACCCGGAGGAGACAGCCCATGCTTGACCTCGG
>JAATGW010000391.1 GCA_015654495.1 Chitinophagales bacterium | reverse complement strand
ATTTTTGCTAACCGTTATGATCAACCGAATAGCATGGGTTGCGGCCTTATACAACCATTTAAAACGCAGTGCCTTATCTTTGAATCATGATTCTGAACACGGTTATTTTTGATATGGACGGTCTTTTGATTGATTCCGAACCGCTTTGGTATGAGGCTGCCGTTAAAATAATGGCAGCCTACGGCGTTACGCTTGATGAAAAAGAATATGCGATGACGATAGGTTTGCGTACCCGGGAATTCCTTGATTTCTGGTTCACCCGACATGGAATAAACGCTGATAATCTGCCTCTTGCAGAGCATGACATCACCGCCCTTGTGGCAGGCGATATTATTGCCCGGGGAGAATTAATGCCGGGAGCAGAATCAATCATAGAATTTTTTAAAGAAAAAAACTTTAAAATTGGCCTTGCAACATCCTCTCCGGTTGTCATAGTAGACGCCGTTTTTGAACGTACAGGGCTCAGGTCATTGTTTGATGAATGTTGTTCGGCAGAATTGCTACCTTACGGTAAACCTCACCCGCAGGTATACCTGAATTGTGTTGAAGCATTGAAAAGTCATCCTTCTTCGGTTATTTGTTTTGAAGATTCCTTCAACGGGATGATTGCAGCAAAGGCAGCAAAGCTTAGGTGCGTGGTTGTTCCTGATAAACCCAGGCGCTACGAGTGGCGCTGGCTTGCCGCTGATTATGTTATGGATTCGCTGCTGGACTTCAATGATGAAATTCTCGGGAGGATAGCCTTTTGAGTTCAACGTTCAACGTTTAAACGTTCAACGTTAAACCGGCTGCTTACTTACTTCTTACTTTGTCTCTTACTTCGGCCTTCGTACTTCGTACTTCGTACTTCAAAAAAAAGGTCCCGGCATTTAGCCAGGACCCATATCAACAAATAAACTGTTGTTTATTCTTACTCTGCAGACGAAGATTCTTCACTTCCACCTTCCATTTTCTTCTTCAGTTCAGCAAGTACGCCCAGGTCGCCAAGTGTTGTTTTTTCCACTTTGCCCTGAACATCTTTCACTGCTTTCTTCGTTTTCTGTGCTTCCGCTTTTTTCTCTTTCACCAGTGCTTCTTTTTCTTCCGCTTTCGACTGTTCCCAGATACGTGTGTGGCTGAGTACAATGCGTTTTTCGTTGCGGTCGAATTCGATCACCATGAACTGAGCTGTTTCGTCAGCGCCTACAGTTTTACCGTCTTCTTTTGCAAGATGGCGGTTAGGAGCAAAACCTTCCAAACCATATGGTAACTGAACGATTGCGCCTTTATCATCTTTGCGGGTAACTGTTCCTTCATGAATTGATCCAACTGCAAAAGTATCCTGAAGTGTGTTCCATGGATCTTCTTCCAGCTGTTTGTGACCAAGCTGCAGTTTCCTGTTTTCTTTATCGATATTCAGGATTACCACATCAATCTGCGAACCTGTTTTTGTATACTCTGAAGGATGATTGAAACGCTTCAGCCAGCTCAGATCGCTGATGTGAATCATACCACCAATTCCTGGTTCAAGCTCAACAAACACACCGTAAGGAGTGATGTTTTTCACTGTTCCTTTATGACGGCTGTCAACAGGGTATTTGGTTTCGATTTCACTCCATGGATCAACTGTAAGCTGTTTGATTGACAAACTCATCTTACGGCTGTCTTTATCCAGGGTTACAATCTTCGCTTCGTACTCATCGCCAAGTTTGAAGAATTCTTTTGCATTGATCGGTGAATTAGCCCAGGAGATTTCACTTACGTGAACCAGGCCTTCAACACCCGGAAGAATTTCCAGGAATGCGCCATAGTCTTCAATATTTACAACCTTACCTTTTACAGTTGCGCTTTCGGCTACCCATGCAGGTAAAGTATCCCATGGATGTGGGGTTAGTTGTTTCAGACCAAGGCTGATACGGCGTTTCTCATCATCAAAGTCGAGAACAACCACATTCAGTTTCTGATCCATCTTCAGCACTTCTGAAGGATGGTTGATACGGCCCCAGCTGATATCAGTGATATACAGCAGACCATCAACACCACCCAGATCAAGGAATGCACCGAAGTCGGTAATATTCTTGATAGTTCCTTCAAGTACCTGGCCTTTCTCGAGTTTACCCATAATTTCAGCACGCTGTGCTTCAATATCACTTTCGATCAGGGCTTTGTGAGATACAACGGCATTCTTGATGGTTTCATTAATCTTAACCACCTTAAATTCCATGGTCTTACCCACAAACTGATCGTAATCCGTAACAGGCTTAACATCGATCTGTGAACCGGGCAGGAAGGTTTCCATGCCATAAATGTCAACGATAAGTCCACCTTTTGTTTTGCTCGTAACCAGACCTGTAACTACATCGCCTGTTTTATGAACTTCAACAATTTTTTCCCAGGCCCTGGTGATACGTGCCTGTTTGCGGCTAAGGTGCAGATGACCTTCACGATCTTCTTTTTCCACAACCATAACCTCAACTTTGTCGCCGGTTTTTAAATTCGGCATGTCGCGGAACTCATTGAGGGAAACAAGTCCGTCACTTTTAAAACCAATGTTGATGACGGCATCGGTTTTGGTAAGTGCAACCAGGGTACCTTCAATCATTTCACCGTCGGTGATGGTTTTGAAAGTGCCTTCGTAAACTGCATCATATTTTTCTTTTTCTGCAGTATCGTAACTGGCAACATTGCGTTTGTCAATGCTCCAGTCAAAATCATCATGTGCTGTAGGCGCCACAGCAGGGGCTGTTTGTAGTGTTGTGTTTTCTTCCACTATTTAAGTCCTCCTTTTGGTTGAATTTCAGTCCTGTTTTGTCAGGTCTGATTTGGGGAGTGCAAAGTTATATAAATAAATACTCAACTTACCCTTTTCCGGGCCCTTTTTTCCTGCAGGCCAGCAGCCCGGTTTGTACACCTCTTCGCTATTCGCAACTAATTGATTTTAAGTATATTAAAACATAAACCGAATTCCTTTTGGGATTGGAAATCAATATCCGACAGGCGGGTTACCAGCATAATTCCAATTTTACCTGATCTGATACATCAATCAGCATAATTTTCCACCCAAAAAATAATCGCAGAAAAAACAAACAAATGAACGCATGGTGTATCTAATCTGAATACATTCATCATAAAAACTCAAAAATGAAAACCGGAGTATTCTCACTGATTTTTGCCTTTACAGCTCTTTTAACATTCGCTCAACCCAAGGCCGGATCAAAAACCGCCAATTTTAAACCGGGCTTAAAATCCGGTCTTGTATTGGAATATGAAATTCTTTCTCAGGGCCAGGAGATCCCTCTTTCTATGACGATTTCAACAGTTAGTGATGCTGAAATTATTTTCGACTTTGATTTCATGGGTGGCACCACCGGTAAATTTGTGAACACAAAAGCTAATCTTGAAAAAGGCTCATTTTTTAACTGGGACCAGCCGGTTGCAGGTGAGGAACGCAGGATTGCTGAAGACCAGACTTTAGCAATGGTATCAAGGCCATTTTTAAAAGACCTGCTCACAAAAAAGAAGGCAAAATACGATGGCATGGATTTTATATTTAAACCAGTGCCCAAGGGTGAGGAAATCATTATTGACGGAAAAACTGTTGATGCGGTATTTGCTGAAACAGAATCAGGTGCAACACGCCTCTGGGTTCTTAATGATCAGAAATACCCATTGATCCTCAAAATAACAGGGACGAGTGCAGGAATTGATATGACGATAAAGAATATTAAATAAATAAATATCGTTTCCCTTTTGCTGTTCATCGAAAAACCCTAATATTTTTATCCGGAAACAATAAATTTTACTGGGTAATACCAAACTTGTTTTATTAATTTAGCTGCCTCAAAAACAAAGTATGATCACCACGGTATTGATAGACCTGTATGAAAAGGAATTGGATAAACTTGCGGAAGAAATCAGCGCTTATGAAACGGAAGAACAACTGTGGAAGATCAGTGGCGACATTCTGAACAGCGGTGGAAATCTATGCCTGCATCTTACCGGTAACCTTCAGCATTTTATTGGCGCAACCCTGGGCGACTCCGGATATATACGTAACCGTGACGCCGAATTTAAATTGAAAAATATTCCACGTCAGAAATTACTGGAAGAAATAAGCAATTCAAAACGCATCGTTATTGATACACTGGAACAAATTTCGAAGAAGGAACTGGACAGCAATTTTCCGATTTCGTTATTTGATGAACCAGCTACTACTGAATATATGCTTGTATATTTCCTCAAGCATCTGAGTTATCATGTAGGGCAGGTGAATTACCACAGACGGTTGGTGAAATAATTGCGGCTAAACATTTACAGGAATAATGCACATCGTATCTGGTGTGCATTATTTTTTGTTTCTCTTTTGCCGGAACAGTTTTCATTTATGAATGTAGATAGTTTACATTAGAATCATCTAAACCGGCAGCTGGTATTTGCCTGTACCGGATAGGATTAGCCGACAATGACTGTAAACAGATTGGTGTGACAAGAAGATGATTTCGCATGATAAAGAGGATACGCAGGTTTCAAATAATCCAGATACTACCGGAACCCGGAAAAGTCAGAAGAAATTTTTCACCTTCCACGTTTCATCTTTTCAGGTTCAACCGGCTGCTCTCAATTGCCATTACGCTTTCTTGCTAACTGATAGGTCTGGCAACCAAACAGACGATTACAGCCGTATATATGTAATACAAATCAGCCGTGAAATTAAGGCGCCGGTTTAATAGTCATATCTTTAATCTCCTGCAAAATTTCACGCGGAGAAGCGATAATGCATAAATCCATTCTTTATATAATTATAATTTTTGGATTACTGATATATGCTCTTTCGGCTTGTCAGAAAGAATTATTTTGTCCTGACTGTTCCAACAATCTTGCCCCCATTGCAAATGCCGGCCGGGATACAATAATTGTTATTCCCGGTAAAATCATACTGGATGGAAAACAATCCAAAGATGCTGATGGAACTATTTCTCATTTTAAATGGCAAAAACTAATCGGCCCTGACTCTCTGATTATCGTTAATGATACGCTGCCGGTAACAACCGTTGAAAAAATAAAAACCGGATTACATATTTTTGAGCTAACGGTAACGGACAACCTTGGATTGAGTGACAAAGATACGGTTCAGGTATTTGTTAACAATGCCGGTCAAAATAACAAAGCACCTGTTGCCAGGGCCGGTAATGATTCAACCATCAGGCAATTATCGTCAGGGATTATTCTGGACGGCAGTGTTTCAACAGATGCAGACAATAATATTGCGGTTTTTGAGTGGATACAGATTTCCACAAGTCCTGTTGCTACAATCACCAATCCATTAAGCAGCATAAGCCTTGTTAATTTTGCCGGCAAAGGAACTTATTCTTTTCTTTTAAGAGTAACTGACAGTACCGGTCTTTCAGATACCGACACTATTACATTTACAATTGAAACTATCGCAGATGATTATTGTGCAGGAATTATCCGGATGAATATCAAGGCCACAACATCATTTATTGGTAGTTTGTCCATGCCAAGGCGACTCGGAGCTGCTGCAGCTGCAGGAAGTAAAATAGTATTTGCCGGTGGCTATCCTGAAGTAGACGACAACCCGCTTGCCACAGTGGATATATATGATGTCGGGAGCAGCACATGGTCTCACTCTTCATTAAGCAGCGCGAGAGTTGGAATGGCAACCATAGTTTATAAAGACCGGATTTTTTTTGCAGGAGGTATCGACTATGAACTTGATGCAGCCAGGGGTCCTACCTTTTCAATCATAGATATTTACAATGCGTCTTCAAACGGATGGAATACAAAAAACCTGAGCGAGCCGAAAATGGGGCTGGCTGCAACACAGCTTAATGGAAAACTGTATTTCGCAGGCGGAGCAACAAGTTTTAACGGTCAGCTTTCATCAGAAAATAAACTTTCAAAACTGATAGATATTTATTCTCCAGATACTGATAATTGGGATACAGATCAGATTTCAACTGCGAGGTTCGACCTGAAAGCAAACAGCGCTGCAAATAAAATATATTTCGCCGGAGGTAGTAACGGTGAGTTTTCATTCAGTCCGGTTGTTGATATTCTTAATCCGGTATCAGATGCATGGTCCGCAGGCAGCATGAATCAGCCCCGGACAAATTTTAATTCAATTTCATTTGAGAACAAAATAATGTGGGCCGGAGGTTATACTATCCGAAATGGTTCTGTTCAAAATTCTTCTGCTGTCGAGATTTTTGATGCAGTAACCGGAATAACTGAAACACATTGCCTCAACAGCCCCACTTCATGGCTGCTCGGCCACAACGGTATTGCCCAATGGAAAAACTGGATAGTAATTTTTCCCGACCTGGTCTACAACCCAAAAGTTTTCGAAATCTATAATATTACAAACAAAACCTGGCATCTCGGGATACTGGATCGCGATATATACTGGCCTTCGATTGTTGTAGCGCAAAATAAATTATTCGTGGCCGACGGAGCTTCGGGCAAAGTTTGGAATATCAATTTTTGATTCTATCCGCATTTGCAAAAATCATATCCAAAAAAACACAAACGGTTAAACTGATTTTGAAATGATTTTAATGGCACCGGCCAGCTTATCAAGCTCTTTCGTTGATGTGTAAACGTTAGGAGTCACCCGCACGCCATGGATTTCTTCCCAGTTGATGGCGACTGCATGAATTTTATATTTATTAAACAATTCTCCCGCAACTTCTGCAGGCGTTTTTCCCTTTACTGCAATATTTGCGATGGCACAGGAAAGTTTTGGTGAAACCGGCTGATAAAAACTGATTCCGGGCAAATCCTTCACCTGGTTGACCCAGTAATCTTTTAAAAAACGCAATCTGCGTTCTTTTCTGGCTCCACCGATAATATCATAAAAATCAATTGCTGTACCGATCGCCATTTCTGATGCAAAGGAACGTGTGCCAAGAGATTCAAACTTACGGATATCTGGTCCGTCGGGTTCATTGTTTGAAAGCAGGGCCCAGATATTTTTAATCTTATCTTTTTTGATATACAGTAGTCCGCTTCCGAATGGTGCGCTAAGCCATTTGTGCAGTGACGAAGCAAAATAATCACATTCCAGATCGGGAATTTTAAATTCAAATTGCCCCAGGGTGTGAGCACCATCAGCAATAACTTCAATACCGCGTTTATGTGCTGCCTGGGCTATAAGTTTAACAGGCATGATCTGCCCTGTCCAATTGATTAAATGTGTAACATGAACAATCTTT
>JAATGW010000590.1 GCA_015654495.1 Chitinophagales bacterium | reverse complement strand
TTCTGCAATGGCGATATTCTTGCTGTTTGCCAGTTTCGGATTAAGACGGATATTGATCACACTGAACCAATTCGCCTTATGGCCTTCAACGACCATGGGTACAGTAGGGCTGTATGGAGATTGCAAAATGAAATCTTTGAAAACACCTACCACATGCCAGTCTCTGCCATTGTCTTTCAGAATTTTACCCAGCGGGTCTTTTTCCAGCTTCATCAGTTTTGCAGCAGACTCATTGATCATGATCGCTGTGCTGTCTGTAGGAAATTCTTTCAGATTAAAATCGCGGCCTTCAACCATATGAAATCCTGCTGTTCTTACCAGGTCTTCATCAGCAACATACCTGTCAACGACTGTTTTGTCGTCAGGATCTTTTCCAGGCCACTGAACACCCCAGGTATTGCTCCAGCCCTGGGTAAGCGGAGCACTTGTTTTTGTTATGGAAGTAGCAACTCCCTGGCTGATCAATTCATTTTTTACCAGCTGGAAATTTTTCTCCAGGTCGCCGGTAAGAAAATGGTACATGAGGTTGTCTTTGTTATAACCTGATTCCCGCCTTTGTGCAAAATCAATCTGCTGACGCACGATTATCGTGCAGATGATAAGGATAATAGCGAATGTAAACTGGAGCACAACCAATATTTTTCTTGGTGTGATTAAAGCATGTGCTTTCTTAAATGTTCCTTTCAGAACGCTGACGGGTTGAAAAGAGGAAAGGAAAAATGCCGGGTAACTTCCGGCGAGTAATCCGGTGAATATAACAAAGCCGATTCCTGTAATCCAGAAAAACGGATCTGAATAATCCAGAAATAATTGTTTATTGGTGAGTGTGTTGAATCCTGGAAGACAAAGTATAACTATAAGTAAAGCGATAATTCCCGCAATAAATGCAATCACAATTGACTCTCCAATGAACTGACTGATCAATGAAATTTTTTGCGCACCTGCCACTTTTCTTATTCCCACTTCTTTTGCCCTGCGCTCACTTCTTGCTGTACTTAGATTCATGAAATTGATACAGGCGATCAAAAGGATAAATGCAGCTACAATCCCAAAAAGTCTTACAAAAATAATCTTCCCACCTTCTTCAAATCCTTCTTTAAAACTGGAATGTAGTTGCCAGCGACTCATCGGATAAAGAAAAGTTTTCAGATAAGGATCATACTGGTCATATTTTGCCCTTATTTTTTCAAGCTTAGGCGCAATTGATGCCAGTGATGCATTCTTTTTTAGCATCACATATGTACGGGTGGAATTGTTACCCCAGTTTTCGTCATCACCGCCTGATGCGCGCAGATAAGACCAGGGAATGAGATACTCAAAACTAAACCTGGAATTGGTAGGAATATCTTTTAAAACTCCGGTAACAGTAAAGTTGTCTTTATTGTCGATTTTTAAAACTTTACCTAACACGTCTTCTGTGCCAAACAATTTGAGTGCAAACTTCTGCGTGAGCAGGATATTATGCATGTCGTTTAATGCAGTTTTGATATCTCCCTTCAACAAGGGATAGGTGAACATCTGCAGAAAATTGGAGTCAACAATATTTCCATCCGCTGTAAGCCGTTTATCGCCAATACTGAAAAGATAGCTGCTTCCCCAGTTCACACGTACTGCCATTTCCACTTCGGGATAATCTTTTTCGATAACACGGGCAGCAACTTTGGGTGTCGTGTTCCAGGTTCCTATACTCCCTTTTCGTTCCGACTTATTCCACAGCTCATAAATACGATCTTTATTTGCATGGAAATTTTCATAACTGGTTTCATGCATTATCCATAATAATATCAATAGCGCACTGGCAAGACCAATAGCCAGTCCTGATATATTTATGAATGTGAATCCTTTGTTGCGTCCGAGATTCCGAAACGTTACTTTGAAAAAGTTTTTAAGCATATATTATAAGTTAGATCAGAGTTTAAAGTTCATAGTTCACAGGAAGTTCAACGTTTAACGTTAAACGTTGAACGGCTGTTTATTCAGAACGTAAGCTTTTCACCGGATTCACTACTGCTGCCTTGATCGCCTGGAAACTCACTGTAAAAATGGCAATCAGGAAAGCTATAAGTCCTGCGACAACAAAAATCCACCAGCTGATATCAATCCTGAACGCAAAATCTTTTAACCATTGGTACATAATATATCCTGCCAGTGGTGCTGCGATCACAAATGAAATCAATACGAGTTTCAGAAAATCCTTTGAGAGGAGATTGATAATGCTTGCAACTGATGCTCCCATGACTTTGCGGACCCCGATCTCTCTCGTACGGAGCATAGTGCTGTATGATGCCAGTCCCAACAGCCCGAGGCAGGAGATAAAGATGGCGATGATCGCAAAGTTCAGGAACAGCTTTCCAAATCTTTCTTCACTACGGTATTGCTTATCGAAATACTCATCCAGGAAAAAATAGCTGAAAGGTCTGTTCGGAACTGCCGCATTCCATTTGTCCTGAATTGCCGCAATAGTGGAAGACACATTCTCTGCGGCAATATTCGCGGTGATCAGGCTATATCCACCTGGCTCAATACGCATACACAGTGGCTTTATTTGTTGCTGCAAAGAGCGGAAATGAAAATCTTTCACAACCCCGATTATTTTGCCTTCACGACCCCATTGTTTAAATTTCCTTCCGATTGCTTCTGCCGGTGAACTATAGCCGAAAAGTTTAACAGCTGCTTCATTAAGTACCATTGCCTGGGTAGTGTCGGTACCAAAATCTTTTGAAAAAGGTCGCCCTGCAGCCATTTTTATCTGCATCAGCGGGATATAATCGAAATCCACAAAGTACAGATCGAGATTAGCGACTTGCAGGTCTCCCTTCCTGTTTTCGATTTCAGAATAGGCTCCCGGATTGCCGCCGCCAGGTACACTGGATGTCATTGCTGTTTGTTTTACAGCAGGGATTGATGCCAGTGATT
>JAATGW010000748.1 GCA_015654495.1 Chitinophagales bacterium | reverse complement strand
TCCCTTTACCTCTGTTTAGCTTATCAACAAATATTCTGCATAGCGAACCGGTTTCATTCTTAACATTAACAGCCCCAAGCTCTGCCATTCCGCATATTTTACCTTCAGCCACCGCTTTAAAAATAAATCTTTGGGGATTTGGTTTGGTTGATTCACTAAAATAATCCTGTAATTGTTCAATTGTAAGAGGGAAGTCAAACACAGGACCGCACCACTCAATGAGTGTCTTCTCATCTTGAGCCCATTCAATCAGAACCGGAAGATCTTCTTCAGTCATTGGTAATATTTGTATATCACTCATCAGGGAAATAATTAAGCTAAATCTTACCCATCACATAAAGCTGTGTGAGTGTTGGTACAGGGTTGCTGCCTTTTTTCTCTAAAGTTACGGCAAAAGCATCTGCATCGGGAATAGTAACAGGCATCATATGCATATCACCGCCTGCACCAGGTTTCATATCAAAAACACCGGCATCAATAGGCTTGCCGTCTTTTAATGCCCAAAGCTGGTATTGCTTATCTGATGGAGGCATTGGCAGGTTATCAACATTAAGCATAACCTGTTTGGTATTCGGATTCCAGTAAACCGTTGCAAATGACTGCGGTGAAATTTCCATTCCCTTCATATCAATAATTTTATTGCTGCGGTTCATAACCATCTTCATATCAGTTGATTTCTTTTCCATATCAAGCCTTATCTTTTCATAATCAAGCTTCATCTTATTATTTTCAGTAACAACACTTGCCATCTGTTCTTCTGTGTTTTTAAGCTTGTTGAAGAAGTACACATTACCCGCAATATTCAGCACAAGGAAAATCCAAACTGCCGCCATAAGGTAATTAAACCTTCGCGGCTGCTGATACCCGAGTGCAGAAGTTTGAGGTGTATCAAATTTTTCTTTCTTTGAAGAGGATTCATGTATCGATAAAATATCCGGTCTGCTTACACCTTCAATATCGTCTATCTTATCAATTATGGCTCTTCTCAGCTCAGGCCGTGGATTCTTTTTAAACGATCCTGAATATGATACCAGCGTATCCTGTATTT
>JAATGW010000493.1 GCA_015654495.1 Chitinophagales bacterium | reverse complement strand
TGTGAAATCCATCCAGCATTACAGCTGCGGCCGGATGATCAATGTCTTTTATCAGGCGCATAACATCAGCAGTGGTATTCACAAGATCAGACTCAAACCTGTTCAGCGGTTCGAGTGCAATCTGTAATCCTTTTTCAGCAGCCATCTTACAAACCCGCTGCAGATTTTTTACTGCCAGATTCCACTCAGCTTTTCTGGCTTCTGCAGGTAATAATCTTGCTTTACCAACTGCCGAATACATGGGTCCGGCAACAAATTTTGCGTCCCACACATTGGCTATATCAAAACAGGCGTCGATATACCTGAGGCAGTTCTCATGTATTGCAGGGTCTTCATGCGTCAGATCGCGACTGGGTCCGAATGCAGCACATACAACCGGCTTCAGGTTGTATGTGTCGAGGGCTGCTTTTACTTTCATCGGATCAAAACTTTTCGGATCTTCTACTGCGATCTCAACAGCACTAAAACCCATCGAAGCAATCTTCTGAAAAAGAGGTTCTGTCACTTCATCTCGAAAAGGAGAAGTCCATACCCAGGTACTTATGCCGAATTGAATATTCAATAGGAATCGCTTTATACGTTATACGTTAAACGTTGAACGTTTAACGTTAGTAAATAGTCATTAGTTAACAGTTAATACTCCCTGCATTATCCGCCAATGGCCGGGGAATGAACAGATATAAGGATATTCACCTTTCGTGTCGGGTACCTTAAATTTCAATGTAAATTTTGACTCCGGATTTACAAGCGGCGTATAGTACAATACTTCAGGCATTGCCGGAACATATTGCTTCTCCGCACCACCCGGATCGGTCGCAATTTTGTCTGCAGCAAGTCCGACTTTTTCAAGGCTGCCTGGTTTCAGCAGCAGGAAATTATGCTGCATGAAATCAATATTGTCGAAAACGATTTCTATCACCGTTCCGGCTTTTGCCGTAAGCTTTGTTTTATCAAACTTCATTGCATTCTGAATGGGTTTAAGTATGATCGTTTGTGCAGCCGGACCCAGGTCAGTAGTGGCTCCGCCTGGTGCTAATAACTCAAGTGTACCATCAGTGAGATAACCTCCGAAATCGAATTTTTCCGGATAGGTACCGGGACGTTCGTTTCCTTTATTATTAT
The DNA here is from genome assembly GCA_015654495.1 of Chitinophagales bacterium. Taxonomy (GTDB): domain Bacteria; phylum Bacteroidota; class Bacteroidia; order Chitinophagales; family Chitinophagaceae; genus Pollutibacter. The sequence goes on along the minus strand of JAATGW010000493.1, from coordinate 2,900 downwards.
CAAACCCAACCCTTATCCCCTGTGTAAAATTGGAAGCAAAAAGTCCCTTTGTTTTCCCCTCAGCAACAATTTTATTATCAACCAGCAATTGCATTGTGCCGCCTGCCAGTTGTTTACTTTTCACATTGAATTTCTGAGGTAAAGGCTCTTTGCTAGCTATCTGTGTTGATTTGCCACCCTGGTTTACCTTGTAGATCAGTTTGCCATCCTGTACATAAACCACATAGCCATTGGTCTTATCACCTTGTGCAATCACGATACCAAATGCTTTCTCCTTATTATACAAATCAATATTCGCTGAAAATAATATCTCCCTGTCTTTTACATCGGGAGCTTTTTCAACCGGTACATTGCTCCATTTTGGTAACTGCATCGCGCTAAGCCTGCTGCGCATAGCAATACGCTGTAACAGATTTGCTTCTCCAATGGCAGCATCTTCTTTCAGACCTTTTGCGCGATAAGCTTCCATAAAACCATCTGCGTGAATAGCAGCTGATATGTACAGTGATTTTGCAATCCATTTGTCGCCGGCATTATCAGGTTGTTCGGCCAGGGCAAACAAAACCTTACCGATTTCAGCATTTGCAGGAAAATCTGCAGTTTTTAAAATGGCAGCTAGTCTTACACGTAAGTCCTTATCATTTAAAACACCTGAAGAAAGGAATCCCTCAATAATGGAAGCATCAACCGGCATCACCTGAATAGCGGCTTTTCTTACACCGGCAGATGGATTTTTCAATGCTTCAATCACAATTGCATTGGCATCTGCATTTTTACCGTCAAACCCTTTCAGGCCATGAATTGTCCATAATGCATGTGTAGCTGTTGCATTCACTCCAATTTCATCAGCTTTGCTGTTCCGTACCAGTTCGTAAAGTTCCGGAAGCACCGACTGGTCGCCGTTTTCGACAAGCAAACGCTGAGCCGTCAAACGCCAGAACATATTATCGTTACTCAGTGCTTTAATGAGCGCTTTGGAATCTTTCTTATCAAGGCTCAATACTTTCGACTCCTTACCACCTGTATAAACCAGCTTGTAAATTCTGCCGCGTGTTGTATCGCGCATGGGATTGATATAAGCATTTCCTTTTCCATTATCAAAGCCAACCGGTGTCGGGTTATGCTGAATAATAAAGTTATACCAGTCGAGTATCCACACGTCGCCGTCAGGGCCAACTTCGGCCTGTACGGGGCCAACCCAGTTATCAGAACTCGCTAAAAGATTCCAGCCATCCTTCTCTTTAAATCCGGAACCATTCTGTTCCATAATGGCATTATGAATTACACGACCCGTCGGTTCACAAACAAAGGCAATACGATTCCAGTATTCTTTCGGGTAATTCCTTGCCGTATATAAATTATGACCTGCTGCTGCTGTGAATCCATTATGTACATCCACCTGCCTTAGTTGTTTTGTTACTGCATGCATGGCATAATGACCATCAATTTTTTCGATACCTGTTTCATTCATACCAGGCACTTTATCATAATAAGTTTTTGGTATGGCATAGAATGCACTGTGCGTATTGTTTGCAGTGGAAAGAAAAAGATCATTCTCCTCTGAAAAACCAAGGCCCCAGGTATTGTTACTTGTATTCCCCAGAAATTCCATTTTCTTTCCGTCAGGTGTAAAATGGTAAACACCCTGACTGAATTTCATCGTATCCGGATTACCTGCAACGCCATTGAATCCGGAATATCCAAGTACGCCCCAGATCTGGTTATCAAATCCATATTTCAGATTTGATGGGCCTGCGTGGGTATCATACACACCCCAGCCATTGATAAGAATTTCTTTTTTATCAGCCTTGTCATCACCATTGGTATCCTGCAGATAGAGAAAGTAGGGCGCCTGTGAAACGATGATGCCATTTTTGTAGAAAGTAAAACTTGTAGGGATATTCAGTTTTTCTGCAAACACAGTAAACTTATCAGCCTTACCATCCCCGTTTGTATCTTCCAGAATGCTTATGCGGTCATCACCCTGGTCTTTATCATCTTTAACGCTGTTTGGATAGTCAACCGTTTCCACAACCCAGAGCCGGCCTTTCTCATCCCAGTTCATATAGATAGGTTTGCGGATCTGTGGCTCCTGGGCGAATAATTTCAATTCAAAACCCGGTGGAACCTGGATCAGGCTCATAGATTGTTCCGGGCTTAATGGTGCCTGAAACTTTGGTGCCGGATCTGCTTTTTCATAGTTAGGGATTACAGCATCCGTAAACGTTAGTGTCACCTTCGGCAATTTGGCGAGTCTTGCATTTGCATCATCACCAAGAGCCCAGAGAATTCCATGTTTCACCAGTTGAAGAAATGCAGGATTATTCCAGGTTTTTTCATCGTGACCATATGCAGTATAGAACACGCGTCCTTTACCATAATTTTTTACCCAGGTATATGGTTCATGGTGACTGCTGTCCACACGCTCCATCAGTACTTTAATATCCTTAGCGAATTTATCGTGCACATAGGTTTCATCAAAAGTGGTAAAATCTACCTGACCCTTGATTGCCGGGTGTTCGTGTTTTAAAATATGAATTGGAAAAGAGTCGACACCATGCGTTTTAAACTGGCCACCGATCAGCGCAACCACATCGGCATTATTGCGGAAACACCAGGATGCACAATGCAGCGGAATAAATCCTTTGCCACTATTCACAAAACCAAGCAGCGCTTTCGCCTGTGCGTCTGTGATACTATCATGATTGGCATAGAGTACCAGCGCATCATATTTAGAAAGATTTTCATCATTCAGGTCATTGGGATTGCTGGTATAAGATAGATTGATGCCGTCGTTGAAAATTTCTTTGGCAACAAGTTCGGCCGGATGAGTGGATTCATGATGTTTACTTTCATGACCGAGGAAAAGAATTTCCAGTCGTTTTGGACCGCTGGCTTCT
>JAATGW010000669.1 GCA_015654495.1 Chitinophagales bacterium | reverse complement strand
GATGCGTCGGGATGAAAGGGTATTCTGTTTGGGTGAGGATATTGATGTGGAAGGAGGATTTGGCGGGGCATTTACTGTTACACTGGGTTTATCAAAGGAATTCGGACATGAACGCATTCTTGATACACCGATTTCTGAAATTATGATTGCCGGTGCTGCCGTAGGTGCAGCAATGACGGGGATGGTTCCGATAGCAGATGTTCAATACGGGGATTTTCTTTTTTGTATGATGGATCAGCTGGCTGACAATGCTGCGAAAATGACCTATATGTCTGGCGGAACGGTAAGCGTGCCCATGGTGATGCGCGCACCGGTTGGAGCAACAACAAGGGGCGCCCAGCATGCACAAAGTCTTGAAGGTTTTTTTACACATATACCCGGATTAAAAATTGTTTGTCCTTCAACGGCATACGACGCGAAAGGATTACTAAAAACTGCGATCCGCGACAGAAATCCGGTGGTGGTTTTCGAACATAAGCTTCTTTATGGAAGTAAAGGAAACCGTGCCGAGAAATCAGCGCTTAGCCCTGTAGGTGAGGTTCCTGATGAAGAATACCTCATTCCCTTCGGGCAGGGTGTTATCAGGCGGGAAGGAACCGATATAACGATCGTGGCGACCCTGCTCATGCTTTACAGAGCTCTGGAAGCTGCTGAAATACTTGCCCTGGAAGGCATTAGTGTGGAAGTAATCGATCCGCGCACCCTGGTTCCTTTTGATTACGAACTTGTAATTAATTCGATTAAAAAAACTTCCCGGTTGATGATCGTGGAAGAAGATACCAGGAGAAATGGCTGGGGTGCTGAAATAGCTGCTCAGATCGCAGAAGATGCATTGTATTTTCTCGATGCGCCGATCATCCGTGTGGCAACCTACGATGTTCCGATTCCGTTTGCTCCGATAATGGAAAATTTTGTTGTACCCTCGGCTGCAAGAGTTGTTGAAGCAGCAAGAAAATTAATGAAAGCGTGATAAATATAAAATTACTGCTATGGCCTTAGTTTCAATGACCGCCTTAATGAATCATGCGCTGGAGAACAGGTATGCTGTGGGCTATTTCGAATCCTGGAATATGGAATCGATACTCGCAGTTGTTGATGCTGCAGAAAGAACCAATTCACCTGTGATTATCGGATTCGGAGGACAGTTTATAGGGAGCAAAAAAAGAGCAATAAAAGAAAATATTCATCATTATGGTTATCTGGGAAAAGCGATTGCTATGCAGTCGAAAGTACCTGTGGCTCTGTTGCTCAACGAAGCCCATACTGTTGATCTGCTTATAAAAGGGCTTCATTCGGGATTCAATGCTGTCATGTATGAATCTCACGACCTTAGCTTTGAAGAGTTCACAAATGTCAATCGTTACCTGGTAAAAACAGCTCATTTCCTAGGCGCTGCAGTTGAGGCCGAGATCGGGCAGCTGCCGGATTCAGATATTTCCAATAATACAATCAGCAAAGGCGAAAAAACGGATCCTGATCTCGCGGCACATTTTGTTGAATCGACAGGAATCGATGCTTTGGCGGTATCTGTGGGAAATGTTCACCTGCTGGAATCGGGACATGCGGAACTGGATTTTGAACTTATCCGTTGTTTACGCAAAAAAATCAAGGTTCCTCTTGTATTGCACGGAGGTACTGGAATTGCTGAAGATGATCTCAAAGAAGCCGTTGACCTTGGCATGTGTAAAGTAAATGTCGGCACAGTGCTAAAAAGAGTTTATCTGAAACATATTCAATGCTACCTGAAGAAAAATGACGTGGATCATATGGATCCGCATAATGTGATCGGAAGGGGCGGAGAAGCTGATATGCTTTGCGGAGCAAGAGAAGCAATTGCTGAAGCAGTAGTCAAGTTTATTAAAATCATCGGGAGCGAAAATAAAGCTCATCTAATCTGAGGAGAATATGGCGAATAAGATTTTAATGCCTTCGGGTGGGCAAACAACCGATGAAATGATTATCCAGAAATGGAATAAGCAGGTTGGTGACCCCGTGAAGAGAGGTGATATATTATTTGAAATAGAAACAGACAAAGCCATACTCACCGTTGAAAGCTATGCGGAAGGAACCTTGCTTGAAATCAGGTTTGCCGAAGGAGTAATGGTAAAGGTTGGCGAAGTGGTTGCAGTTATCGGAAAGCCAGGAGAGCTTTCTGAAGACAAGCCCGCTCAAAAATCCTCAGAAATTAGCAAAACTGAGATTTTAAAAGAGAGCATATCAGAAAAAAAGCCTGCTGAACAAAATGGCGCTGTCAACACCAGGAATGATGGGTCTAAAAAGGTCCTTGCGTCCCCTTTAGCGAAAAGCCTGGCCAGGGTTGAAAAAATGGACCTTGCAAAAGTGGCTGAGTTTGTTTCCGGAAACCTCATCAAAAAAGCTGATATCAGTCGTTATATTGAACAGCTTAAAAGTAAAGCGGAATTACCCGCAAATGAAGAAACAGATTTCTATTTTATTGACAATAGCCAGATGCGCAAAACCATTGCGAGGCGCATGAAGGAAAGCCTTGCTACGGCTCCGCATTATGTTATATCTGTTGATATTGATATGACTGCCGCTATCGCCTTGCGGAAAAAACTGAACAATGCAGGATCAGTAGGAGCTCCAAAAATAAGTTTCAATGATCTGATCATGAAAGTTACTGCAAAGGCAGTTTCGCATGCACCGCTTGTAAACGCTGGTTTTTCAGAATCAAAATTGAAAGTGTACCGGAATGTCAATATCGGCCTCGCAGTAGCTACTGAAACCGGCATTCTTGTTCCGGTTGTAAAAGCGGTAAACAAAAAATCAATTGCAGAAATCGCTGCAGAAAATGCAAAGAATATTGCAAAAGTAAAAACCAATTCACTTACAGAAACTGAACTTCAGGGAGGTACAATTACAATTTCGAACCTCGGTATGTTTGGTATCGACAGATTTACAGCGATTATCAATCAGCCGGAGAGTTGCATACTCGCCGTTGGTAGCATTGCAAAAAAACCAGTTGTAAAGGACGATCAGATTCTGATCCGCGAAATAATGAATATAACGGGTTCTTTCGATCACAGGATTATTGACGGTGCCAT
>JAATGW010000346.1 GCA_015654495.1 Chitinophagales bacterium | reverse complement strand
GTTTACCAATTGTACTGCCTCCGAATGTGGGTGCATACAATGCGGACGGTACTTATAATATTAATTATGGAGTTAATGCTATTGGATTTGGAGCAAACAGGACAGCTCCGACCAATTATTACAATCCGGCGTATATCCTGGATGTAAATAAGTTTACTTCGGACAATGACCGCATACTTTCAAATGTGTATGCACAGATTAAATTCATGGAAGGCCTGACTTTCCGTTCTGTATATGGCATAGACTACTTAAGTGTAGTAAACAAAGAATTCCGTGGTGCAACTCATGGAGATGGTGTACAGTTTGGAGGTGCCGCTCAGAATATTTATCAATCAAGCAGGAGATGGAACTGGCAGAATATCCTGCAGTATGATAAAACTTTTGGTAATAATCATAATTTAAATGTTCTGCTTGGAAACGAACAGCAATCAAGCCTGAGTGAATCATGGGGAGCTGATCGCAGAAGTCAGACAGATCCTTTCTATGATGAATATCAGGGCGGTTATGCGAGCATCGTACCTTCAGGAAATGGATATGGAGAAAATTATCTTGTTTCTTTCTTTGGACGCGTGAACTATGATTACAAGAAAAAATATTTTCTCTCATTGAATGGTCGCCGCGACGGTTATTCTGCTTTTTCACCAGAAAACAAATACGGAAACTTCGGCGGTGTGTCTGTAGGTTGGTCACTGTCTGAAGAAAATTTCTGGCAGAACTCGTCGATAAGCCGTATAATCAATAACCTAAAACTTCGCGGCAGTTATGGAGTTGTAGGTAACAATCAGGGTATTAATGACTACGCTTTCTACAGCTTTTTCAACAGTGGATTATATGGAACGCAGGCATCATTGTTCTACAGCCAGGCTGGAAATCGTAACCTGAAATGGGAAACAAGTACAAAACTTGATTTCGGTTTTGAAATGGGATTCCTGAGCAATCGTATTAATCTTGAATTCGCATACTATCAAAACGACATCGATAACCTGATTCTTGGAAATCCACAGGCGCCTTCTGTTGGTATTCCGGGTAATAACATCCTTACCAATATTGGCCGTATGGTTAATACAGGCATTGAAGTGTCAATCAATGCAAATATTATTCGTACCAAAGATTTCTCCTGGAATTCCAACTTTAATATTACCACATTGAAAAATGAGGTAAAAGCACTTGCGGAAGGCAACTCTGATATTTTTGTTCAGACATCAGGTTTGGAGCAGCCCAGCATTATCCGTGTAGGTGAATCTATCGGTAGCTTTTATGCTGTAAAAACAGGCGGTGTAAATCCGGATAACGGTCAGCGCATTTTCTACTATAAAGATGGAACCGCTGTTCAGTATAATCATGCAGGTACGCCCCGTTGGACTTTTCTTGATGGAACTGCTGCTCCACGTGGTGCAGATCAGGCTTCTGATGGACAGATTATCGGCCCGGCGCTTCCAAAATATTCCGGAGGTTGGGATAACACTTTCCGCTATAAAGGGATAGATCTGAATATTCTTTTATTCTTCTCTGGTGGCAACTATGTTTATAATGGAACCAAAGCTGGTTTAAGAGATAACCGCAACTGGAACAATGGAAAAGAATCTTTGACCCGCTGGCAGAAACCTGGCGATATTACTGATATTCCAAAAATCATTTTTGGTGATAACGTTTCTAACGGTTCTGCGATGGTTCAATCACAGAATGTGGAAAAAGGTGATTTCATTAAAGGAAGAAACATTGCAATCGGATATACGCTTCCGAAAAATATCGTCGACAAAATCAGTTTAGCTAACGTTCGTTTTTATGCATCTGTACAAAATGCATTCACTATTACGAATTATTCAGGGTTTGATCCTGAAATGTCAGCAAACGGTAATTCCAACGGATCACCCAGTATTGATCGTAACTCAGTGCCCCAGGCGAGGACAATCACATTTGGTTTAAACCTCGGATTCTAAAACGAAAAAACAAGTTATTATCATGAAACGTATTATAGGTTTTATTTTACTAATTTCTGTGCTGCTAGTTTCCTGTAACAAGGAAAAACTGGATCCAATCCCGCAGACACAACTTTCAGATGCTGTTGCATTCAGCACTCCTGAACGCGCTTTACAACAGATTAATGGCTTATATGCCGGACTAAAGACCGGGAACTTTTATGCCGGACGTTATCAGGTATACCAGGACGTTAGAGGTGAAGAATTTCTCAATGAAACAAATAATGGTGTAACCAATCTTCAGACCTGGAATTTTACTGTTACTCCTACAACAAATGAGGTTCAGAATTTCTGGAGCGCAGGATTTGCAGCAATTAACCGGGCAAATGTTGTCATGGAAGGGCTGGCAGGCTCACCGATTTCTGAAGATCTTCGAAAAAATTATATTGCAGAAGCGAAGGTGGTACGTGCTATTGCTTATTTCGCTTTACTGCAATTATATGCAAAACCTTATACTGACGGGAATGGCAACAATCCTGGTTTGCCTCTGCGAATTAAAGCAGAAACTTCAAGTGGAAGCAATAATCTGGAACGTTCTACAGTTGCAGCTATCTATGATCAGATTCTTAAAGATCTGACTGAAGCTGAACCAAATCTCCCTGCCACTTACAGTTCAACTCAGCTGAATACAACAAGGGTGCATAAAAACACGGTTATTGCATTTAAGACCAGAGTTTATCTCGCAATGGGTCGATATGCAGATGTAATAACAGAAGGAAATAAGTTGGTTCCCGCTGCTCCGCCTTATAATGCACCGGCAAATTATGGAAATGGGCTAATGCCAAGTATAGCAACAGTATTTGCTTCACCTTATGATAGCAAAGAATCTATTCTTTCATTTCCTTATACTGCCTTAGATCTGCCTGGCACTCAGAACAGCCTTAACAGTTATTATAACCCTGGCCCCGACGGCAACGGCGATTTTTCGCTTAATGTTACCGGTAACGGAATTGTGGCAAACACTGACTGGGCTTTGACAGATGCCCGCCGTGCATTTAATCAGGTATCAGGGGGAAAAACATTCCTGAGAAAATGGCCTAACAATGCGGGAAGTAATCCTGATTATGTTGTGGTGATACGTTATGCGGAAATAATGCTTAACCTGGCTGAAGCTCTGGCACGTCAGTCTTCAGGCGTTGACGCCCGCGCTCTTGAACTACTGAATGCGATTCGCCATCGTTCAGATCCTGCTACCACAATTACGGCTGCTACTAAAGAGGAACTAATCAACAAGATTCTATTGGAAAGAAGGATTGAATTGCTTGGAGAAGGGTTCCGAACCAGCGATGTAACACGTACAGGCGGTTCATTTGCTGCAAAAGGTACTATTCCTGCGGTTCCACCAACCAGCACATTGTACATCTGGCCGATTTCTAACGGTGAGATGATTACAAATAAATCAATGGCTCAGAATCCAGGCTATTAACCCCTTACTACACTTAGTAATAATTAAAAAAGGTTGTCACAAAATGTGACAACCTTTTTTAATTGTAATTATGAAATGCTATAATTAATTTACATAAGCAGAAAACCGGAGGATATGAAAATCAGAATCACAATATTTGTTTTTGTTGCAACAGTTTTTATGAACCATGTTTTCGCGCAACAAACTGTCGATATAAACCGTGTTGAAAATCTCGCAGGTCAGAATTTATTTTATGCTATAAATGGAGAACCTTTTGCTGCAGCACGTTTTTCAAAAGTGGTAGAAGGCAGTCCCTATTTTAAAGATGAATGGATGAAAGGTACCGTGGTGCTCAGCGGAGGAAAAAAAATCGATAACCTTTCACTGAAAATAAACCTGCTTGATGGAACAGTTATTTATCTGAATAACAATAACGAGGAGCTGGAAGCATCAACAGCTATCAAAGAAGTAATACTGACCGATATAATGTCTGCACAGAATTACAGGTTCCTGCATTCTTCTTTTACCTGTATGAAGACAGGAAAAAAATGGTTTGTTATTCTGGACAGTGGTAAGGCGCAACTGTTGCGACAGGAAGTGCGGATAATGAAAGAAACCAAACCTTATGCGTCTGCAACAATAGAACAGACCATACACAATTTGCCGGAATACTATCTGAAAACCGGTGAGCAGTGTGAGAAAATCAAATCCGCAGAAGAATTAAAAAAACGATTGCAGGAACTCAACCCATCGTTCAATTACGACAATCCGCTTTCAGGTTCAAAGAAAAAACAGGAAGCTGCCATGATTCTGATGGTAGATGCTTTTAATAGATCTTAGTGAGGAGTGAGGAGATGTAGTCGGGAGTCGGGAGTCGGGAGTCGGGAGTCAACAGCCGTTGCTGGATACTGGAAGCTGGTTTCTGGCTTATAACGGCAAGATATAGGCGAGAAGCATGGAGTCGCTAAGTCTCTGGCCTCAAGCCCGAATCTAACAGCGGCCTCTGCAGGATTCTGGCTTAGGGCTTCCAGCAGCAGATAACACGAGAATACTTGTGCCTTTAAGTCCCAGACTTAAGCTCAATGTCATTTAGTTAAGGATTATTTCATTAATGGCAGAAGCTTGAGAATAATGGCCACGCCTGCCCGGCGAACGAAGTGAAGGGAGAGCAAACGTTTATTTTCTCCCGTGTATTCTTTCCCGGCTCACCGTCTTACCGGCATGTATTCATTTCGTTAAGCTTAACTAAATGACGTTAGCCTTAAGCTCAAAGCCAACAGCCTGCGTTTGTATTGGCTTAAGACTTACGGCTCCGGACTTCAGACTTCAATTAAGGAGTTCTTCCAGCTTTTGCTTTAATGCCGGGCCGCGAAGATTACTGGTTACAATTTTCCCTTCCGGATCAATCAGCACGTTAAATGGAATTCCCTCAATATTATAGATTGGGACCACTTCACTGTTCCAGAATTTCAGATCACTTATCTGCGTCCAGGTCAGGCCGTCATCCTTTATCGCTTTTATCCAATTTGTTTTTTCCCTGTCGAGCGACACTCCCAGAACAGTAAAATTCTTGTCCTTAAACAGGTTATATGCAGCTACCACATTAGGATTTTCTTCCCGGCAGGGCCTGCACCAACTGGCCCAGAAATCCACCAATACATATTTTCCTCTGAGAGAACTGAGGGAAATGGTATTGCCTTCCGGATCAGGCAGACTTATTTCCGGCGCAGGCTTTCCTGTGAGATCTCCCTGTTTTGATTTTTGTAAATAGCTGAAAAATTCTGTTGTTATATTTATCACTTCAGGTACATTGGCAAACCTGCGTGCAAGATTTGTCATTACCGGTTCCATTTTTTCAGGTGTTATCTGACCCCGGCCAAGACCCAATGCATATAATGCGACCGTATGACTCTTCGCTGTATCGGCATAACTGAGCAAAAATTTTTCAATACCATCAACTCCATCGTTGAAGAGTTTCCGCTGGGCCATCAGCGTACTATCCTCTTTAGGCACGGAGGATTCAAGTGCCAGAACCGGCTTCCTCAATGAATCGAGCCTTACCATAATTGTATTAAAAGATACAAGCAGGTTATGCAGGGAATTTGATGCGGGAGAATTGGTAGTATACTTAGAAACATCATTCAGATCAACGCTCAGATTTATCTTTTTAATGTCATCGATCAGCAAAACATATTGCTCTCTGTCGCTGAACCTCAATCTGTACAGATTTTCTGATGTGCCTGACAATCCCCTCAGGAAAAAATCAGATGAACCTTTTGCAACTGCCGCTGTATCAATGGTACGGGGTGCAGGCTTATCGGCTTCTACAACTTCAAGCAATACTGACTGCGCAGCTGAACTGTTTGTTACTTTACCCTCAACCTCCATCTTATTGTC
>JAATGW010000067.1 GCA_015654495.1 Chitinophagales bacterium | reverse complement strand
TCAAAAAACTTCTCAAGAAGTTTATCATCATATTCAGCAACTGCTTCAATAAGCTGGCTTCTCCAATAATCGGCTTCTTCCTGAAGATCAGCCGGGATAGGAATCTCCTGATATGTTGCGCCTAAGCCAGCTTCATCCCAGATAATACCTTTCATGGTTACCAGATCCACTATTCCTTTAAAGTCATCTTCTCCACCAATAGGCAACTGGAGCGGAACTGATTTCGCACCCAGCATTTCACGAACCTGTTTTACCACATTAAGAAAATCAGCGCCCGCACGATCCATTTTGTTAACAAAACCCAGACGGGGTACACTGTAGCGATTCGCCTGGCGCCAAACTGTTTCTGACTGAGGTTCAACTCCGTCTACTGCTGAGAACAATGCTACCAGGCCATCCAGCACACGCATTGAACGTTCCACTTCAACTGTGAAATCCACGTGACCAGGAGTGTCAATAATGTTGAACTTATATTTCTTTGTTTCAGGCAAAGCCTTACCCTGAGTAGTTGGAAAATTCCAGAAACAGGTTACCGCTGCCGAAGTAATTGTAATACCCCTTTCTTTCTCCTGTTCCATCCAGTCCGTTGTTGCCGCACCATCGTGCACTTCACCTATTTTGTGGGACTGACCGGTATAATAAAGAATACGCTCAGTACAGGTGGTTTTTCCGGCATCAATATGAGCCGCGATACCAAAATTTCTCTGAATTAGTAAGTCTGCCATGACTGTTTAAGTTATTAATGTTTACTTCTGCTTTGCAGCAGTAAGAATTTAAGAATTTCACAACCGGTGATCCAACAAATTAAAATCGGATTTCACTTTTAAAACGCTGATAATCAATGTCAAAATTCCGGTTACAAAACCTTCCGGTTTTGAGGGTGCAAAGGTAAAAATAAAAACGGATACCGCAAGAAATGTTGGTCAGATCAGATCGTTGTCTGCAGGTTTAAGGAATTGTTCTCATTCCGGTATTTCTTAAAAAGCAGGAACCGCTCCCTGGAGCGGTTCCGGTTACCTAACCTAATGAAGCAAAACACAAAAATCAGAAAATATTTACAGGCCGGAAATGCCGGCGATCTGAGAATTTAATTTATAGTCCTTGAAGAGTCCTCAGCTTTGACCCTGAAATTTACCTGCGGAATATTTTTCACTTTGCTTTCACCGCAAACATGGCCTGAAAGGCTAAATCCTGAAATCCTGAGCTGGAATGGGAAACCTGCGGAGCAATTCTTATCGTGCCCCGTATTGCAGGGAAGGTCGGGATCAATTAAAAAAGAAGATAAAAATAACAGTACAGCAAAACAACCAGAAGTTTTGAGCAAACCGGGTTTCGTTTTCATAGGTACTGGTTTTAAAAAGATTTTGGGTTAGAATACTGCCATAAAATAAGCATCAAAATCTTTCTCAAACAATAGATCAATTGAGCCGGGTAAATGCAATATTATAGCTAGAGAGGCCGATTACGCTGCATGTCAGAATGTTATTATTAAGTTGTTTTCTGTATAGATCAGGATTCTTTCGATCATTAGCCTGAATTATTCGATAAAAAAAAGGTCATCAGTTTATGCTGATGACCTTTTTTATCGGAGAGATATCTTTTATACTCTGAAGTGTGCAAAAGCCTTGTTGGCTTCAGCCATTCTGTGCGTATCTTCTTTTTTCTTAAATGCCCCACCTTCACCTTTGCTTGCTGCTACAATTTCGTTAGCGAGTTTGTCAGCCATACTCCTTCCGTTCCTTTCCCTTGCAAAACGTACAAGCCATTTAATGCTCAGGGAAACCTTCCTGTCGGGCCGAACTTCTGAAGGGATCTGGAAAGTTGCTCCACCAATTCTGCGACTTCTGACTTCAACACCGGGAGTAACATTCGATAGTGCTTTTCTCCATATATCATACCCATTCTCGCCGGTTTGTTTGCCAACTTTATCGAGCGCATCGTAAAATATGGTTAATGAAGCATCTTTTTTACCTTGCCACATGATGTTATTCACAAAGCGGCTTACCAGCGTATCATTATATTTAGGATCTGCTGCTAAGGGTAACTTTTTTGCTTTTGCTTTCCTCATTATTGAAAATTTCTAGAGTTATTATTTTTTAGCTGCTGCTTTTTTATCACGTTTTGTTCCGTATTTAGAGCGGCTCTTTTTCCTGTCTTTCACACCTGCGGTATCAAGGCTTCCTCTAACAATATGATAACGAACCCCTGGGAGATCCTTCACACGACCACCGCGGATAAGCACGATAGAGTGTTCCTGAAGGTTATGGCCTTCACCCGGGATATAAGCGATCACCTCAACTTTATTTGTGAGCTTTACTTTGGCTACTTTACGAAGCGCAGAGTTTGGCTTTTTAGGAGTTGTTGTATACACACGTGTACAAACACCACGACGCTGGGGACAGGCATCCAGCGCTCTGGATTTGCTTTTCGCCCGGATTATTTCTCTACCTTTTCTTACTAGTTGCTGAATAGTTG
>JAATGW010000460.1 GCA_015654495.1 Chitinophagales bacterium | reverse complement strand
TAGCCAACATTATCCGGAACCTGTATTTGCTCCAGCGGAGCATCCTGTTTGTAGAAATTATGGGTCCGGTTAAAACGAATTTATCGCTCCGGTAGGAGCGCCCCGTAAAATGAATCGAAATAGAAAAAATTATCAGCATTCCTGATCGACGGACAGTTTTTGATTTCATCATTTGATTATTCCGGTGATATTGCTGTTTTTCGATTCGCAAGGAGCGTGCTCAAAATGAATTGTTAGCTACTTTTCTGGCACCTGTATTTGCTTCCTCAGGAGCATCCTGTTTGCAGAAATAAAAAAAGTTGCACTAACAGGTCGCTCCTGCCGGAGCGGAATAGTTTCCTGCTGTTAATTATTGCAGGCTACTTTTCAAACAAGCTATGAACATTTTTTGCCTAGCCAAAGAATATCTGATTTATGTAGTGGCATGCCTCTGACATATCGGTAATCGTTAATTCCAATTCTCGCTGGCAAGGAGCGCGCCTTTTATATTAAATGTTAGCCAACATTATCCGGCACCTGTATTTGCTCTGAAGGAGCATCCTGTTTGTAGAAAATAGGGGTCCGGTTGAAACGAATTTATCGCTCCTGTAGGAGCGTCCTGATCAACGGACGGTTTTTGATTTCATCATTTGATTATCCCGGCGATTTTAGATCATTGCCCGCACCACTATTAATCAGCAATTGAAGGAATGCCGTCTGAAGCAAAGTTCACGTGTTTTAGTTTCAGATTTAAATTTGTATTTTGGAGATGTACATCTGCAGGTTGGGTAAGGAAGAACACCATATACGTTGGGATAGCTTTGAAATATTTGCTTCGGTAAAATGGACATTATAAGAATTAAAAAATATCGGTGGCATGGCCCGGTCATTGACAGGAAAGTGAATTCCCTCAGAAAGGCAGCCGTCAAAGGAATTGTAAAAACCGAACCTGAGTTTCTGGAATATTTTGTCAATGAGGTTCCTTTATCTGAACAGCTTAATAAATTTTACAATTCGGAAAAAGGAATTCTTCACAACTGGATTGGGGCATTGGGATTTCCTGATCAGGTAAACATCGTTAAAGTAAAACAGCTTTTAGGTAAAACTGTTACTGATAAAGACATAAGAAATTTATACCCCGCGCCAGACTGGACTGACGATGAATTTGAATGGTATCTGGAAAAGCAAAGGGAAGAATTGGAAGTCCCTGAAATTTTGGTTTATTGCTGTGCAGCATGCGGTGACTATGACTGTGGAGGTATTGCTGTTACGATCGACAGAAAAGAAGCTTCAATTATTTGGAAATTTAACCAGAATGGGAATACTTTAAGTTTTGAATTTGACAAGCATTCCTATTATAATGTATTCAAAAAGTATCTGCAGAAAATCAGTGATTGATGATCGCTGCGAAATCAGCTTCACACAATATAGGATGGCCTTCGCCCTGGCTTCTACATATTTAGTTAGTACTATTGTGGTCATTCTCGGGTGCTGATAAGAGGAGATTGAAAGCCACAAATAGGTTACACCAAACCGACATTGTTCGAACAATATTGATATGAATTTCATAACCAAACTATTTCAAAAGCAAAAAATTGATTGTCCGAGATGCCTGGGCAAAGGGAATGTTGATTGGGAAGATATAAGAAGACTCAGGAAAGAACTGCGTTGGGCACCGGGACAATGCGCATATTGCAATGGTACAGGGAAAGTGTCGCCCGGCACTGTTTCAGCCCTGAACGTAGATAATACCTATTTAACGGTTGACCTGCCACCTGAAGAGCGAAAGCGTCTGTTGGATGGCGATAAAGGCGCAATACAAAGAGCAAACCAATATGAAACTCAAGTCGATGATTTTATCAAACAAATAGACTACCTCCATTTTGTTGGAGGACTGGATTCCGGGAAAATTGCAGAATTTTATTTTCTGCCTGAATCCGAATCCGGGAAGTCTCAAACGGAAAAGCAGGAGTTGATTGAATACATAGAAAAGGTGATTGTGAATAGGAACAAAGGCAGGTAAGAATCCATGCGGATTCCAAGCCTGTAATATTCAGATCGACTCTGAAACTGGTATTGCGGTATGGATAACCTCCTGCTTCAATAATTTCCTTATTCTTTTATCAGCCTTTTTGTTGTGATGGTACCATTTGAATATACGGTGACTGCATATATACCCGGAGGAAATTTTGCCAGGTTAATCGAATACATAGTTCCTGAATAGGGCCTCGGAGATAACACTTCGCGGCCATTCAAATCAGTCACACGTATTAATCCCTGTACAGGGAGATTTCTTAATACAAAATTGCCTCTGCCAGGGTTTGGCGAAATGCTGAAATTTAGTTGTGGCGCTGAACAATAGACGCCAATAACGTCGGAATAATCGGATTCACCATCGAAATCAGTTTGTTTAAGCCTGTAATAATATTGGTTGGTATTTTTTATTTTGTCTTTGTAAAAATAACTGCGGGTAAGGCTGCTGTTACCTGCTCCCGGAATATCCTGAATGGAAAGCCATTGGCTACCATCTATACTGCTCTCGACTGTGAACTTTTCGTTGTTAATTTCAGTTGCTGTAGCCCATTGCAAAAGCACTGAATCTCCGTCACACCTCTGGTTGAAATAAATTAATTTAACCGGTACCAGACCAGACACTGTAATAGTTGCATAGGTGGATGAAACCGGACCACATATCCCGGCCTGACTTATTGCTTTGAAATAGGTAGTAGTAGTTAAGCTACCTATGGCTACTCCGGTAAGTGCATTGCTGGTGTTTCCAATATCAGTTGGCGACTGAAAGTCTGCAGTAATTGAGCGCTGCCACTTCGTGACAGCAGCAGTATTATCGGATAAGATCAGGTCGGCGGGTTGTGAATTAAAAACAATTGTTTGATTACTGGAAACTGTCCCTCCGGTGATTCCGGGATTAATTGTTAACAAAATAGTATTGGAAAGAATCGCACAACCGGTTGATGGAGTAGCTGTCAATGTAAGTAATACAGATCCTCTGGTAATATCTGTAGCATCAGGTGTATATGTGGTAGAGGATAGGGCGTTTAGGGTGGTATTATTTCCGAACGTTCCTGTTCCATTTGAAGTAGCCCATATCAGTGCCGAATAATTGTCTGCTGAAGATCCGCCTGTAATACTTTCTGTAATATCTGAGGCACACATAGTTTCAGGTACACCTGCGCTTACTACAGCTGCCGTATTATTAACAAAAGAAGGTGATGCGTCATTTAATGTACTGAAGCATTCAGGAGAGTTCAGGAGTGCAATGCCAGAAACTGTAACCACATTAGTTCCGTTATTTACAAGGAGGGGAAGAGTGAAATTGCCGGTACCAGGTGCACCCGCAACAAATGTCATTTGAGATGTGGTGGAAATGGAATTACTACCCGAAACATTGTAGGTAACAATATAAGTACCTGTGGCAAGTGAACTGCTTGTTACGGATGCGTCAATATGATCGTTAGTGCAACCATTCGCAACCGTTACATTAAAATCGCTCACAGCAGGAGAAGCTGCATTAACTGTAAACCCAAATGTATTTCCGGAAGATTGAGTAATGGTACATGCATTCACCTGAACGCCGGTTATAGTTATTGTATTATTGCCAGGTGTGAATAACGGAACAGTTGTGAATGCATCTCTGCTACCTGCAAAAGTTACCATTGATGTCGCGTTAGTCACGGTGTTTGATCCGGAAATATTGTAATTGATCTGGTATATTCCGTCAATAAGTGCACTGGATACGATTGCTATATCTGAACCAGAGCCAGAGCAGACATTACTTGCATAAGTAACATTAAAATCAGCCGAAGATAATGTGATCGTATTGATAACCGTAGCTATCACCGGCACACGTACAGAAGCACAGGCGCCCAAAGTAGTACCGGCATAATATGTGGTAGTTGCGGAAATGGACGGTGTAGTAAAACCGGATCCTGTTCCGAGCGAAACGCCTCCGCTTACTGCTCCATACCAATGCACCGTACCACCGGTCGCTGCGGCGGACAAAGCAACCGTTCCGGGGGTACAGGATGATCCGTTGGTTACAGAACTGATATTTGCTCCGTTGATGCTTACCAGTGCCGCATTGGATAGCCTGCTTACACAACCGCTGGTGATTAATAGTTTATAGTAGCTGGTGCCAACTGTATTTAGTGAAGGGCTGTATGCGGTATAAATTGCATTCGGAATATTATTATAGGTTCCATTTAGCGTGGCAGATGTTGACCATTGGTAACTATAGGAACCCGAACCACCTGCAGGTGCCACAGTTAATGATGTAGTACCGGAAACTGCGTGCAGACAATTGGTAAATCCAGTCGGGTCCAGGGTTCCGCTGAGAGCTGTACTTGCAATTGCTGTGATAGTAAATACCGGGCTTGCAGAAGTATATTGCGATCCTGCTTCGGTGACATTCGCCCGGTATTGGTCATTAACTGTAGCAGAAGAAATGTTGAGCGCGGTTGTTGTAGCTCCGGTATAAATTCCCCCGTTGGAAACTGTTGACCATGTTGTTCCTCCATCAGTAGAATGCTCCCAATTATATGTCAGCTCTTCACCAGATGCAGGCGATGCATGCACTACAAGATGAGCGCCGCCGCCGCCCGGACTACAAATGGCATTGCTGGTGGCTGAACTATCCTGCGCAATCGATGGAGGTACATTCAATGCTGTTGTATTGTATGCTACAAAGGCCATATCCGTTACTCCCGATGGGATAATCTGTAATCTTCTAACATGGGAATAGTTCGCTGCGGTAATTCCAAAATCAGAAAGTTTAAATGCCATTAACCTGATCTGCCTGGTCGTATTGGCAGAATTGATACCTGTAGGCTTTGCTGTTGAAAAAGGAATGTTGTTTGCAACAGTAAAAAGATCCAGGTAATAGGTTCCCAAAGGTGCGAGTTTACTCAGATCAATATGCAATTGATTCCCTACAATATTATTGGAAGCATCAAGGAATCTGTAGCTGTCGAAAGCAGAACCAGAAGGATCAGCTATCTGAGTAATCAACAGGTCCGGTTCGGCATCTGTTGCTTTTGATATCTGAATGCCGGTGACATCAAAATTGGAAGTTGCTCCGATGGGCAGATTTGTATAGCCAGTGCCCAGATTGAGTCCGTTAAGGCCATCAGAGAGTACCGATTGAATAGTGAGATCTTTAATTGCAGGATGAGTGTATAAGCCCGCTGCAGTATTGCCATCGATTTTGGAAGCAGCAACAATGAATAATGAAGCCCCGCTGGTTGTTCCATTCATGATCGCAGGCAATGCTTTGAAACTGGATGCCGTGTATGCGATTCCGTTATTTGACAGTGCTGTGTTATTCACGCCTGTAGCATAGGTTACTCCCCCATAACTAAATGCCAGTAAATTATGTGCATCGTTTGGAAGAATAGTACTGTTGCTGGTTGTATTCGTGTTCCAGAACAAGCCAAAGTCTGTAATGATATGTGTAACAGTCGGTATAGTTGAAAACGTAAATCCACCAATTGAAACAGGAGAGAAGCCCGTTTTGGTAATACTAATGTTTCCGGAACTCCCTGCGCCGACAACCGCTGTAATTCTGGTGCCTGACACAGTTGTAAAAGAAGAAGAGGCGGTGCCACCGATAGTTACATTGGTGATTGAAGCGAAATTAGTTCCAATGATTGTAACTGTTTCTCCCGTGGCCGCATTTACAGGCGAAAATGAACCTATAGTAGGGGCCTGCGCAAAACAGATGGTTGAAGTAAAGAAAATAAAAATAAAGACATGGAGAGATATCTCCAATAGGGTATGGTTTTTCATGCATTAAGTCTTAAAGCTGAAGAAAATCAATAAAATGATGGTAAAAACTCACTTTCAGTGAAATCGTAGATTATAGCTTGATTAATGCACAATCAGGCGAACATCATTAGTATCAGGCATTAAACGTGGTGAAGCTGACATTAGTTCATTTAAACTGGTTTTAATCCGGAAAGAAGCAAATAACCTAGTATTTGCAACGGAATACCTGCCGGCAAGGCATTTATATTGCAGGTTTCGGCCACCCATTTAAAAATGAATAGACGGCTATTTCATCAATATATTGGCCGGCCTCATCAACTGAATAAACTTCAGGAATTTGAACTTTAGCATCTGTCTCCCAGGCGCGACCGAAAATTGAAATAATAGTTTTCGCAATCAGAATTTTCAAAACAGCCAGCAAGGCCGTTTTGAATTTGAAATGTATAGAAGATAGTAGTTTCAGATGTCTTCTTTCTATACCTGTGCTTGCAGTTTAAATTTTTATCAGTAATTCCCGGTTGTTTAAAAATAAGGGTACTTTAATTTTATCGTACATTCAGATAG
>JAATGW010000716.1 GCA_015654495.1 Chitinophagales bacterium | reverse complement strand
CGGGCTGACCATGTGCCGGATTCAGTTTTCCGGTAGCTGTGGAACCTGTCTGAGGTAAAATCAGAGGCGTTGGTGAGGCTGCTCCCTGCGGTAAAACTGCGGGCGAATTCGCGGTGCCGGTTTGTTGCAGCTGAACCAATTCTTTTGTTTGAACTGGCGCTGGAGCTGGTGCACTGTTTAAAGGTGCGCCAACCTGTATATCACAACGATGGCCTGGTTCGCCATGTTTTGGATTAAGAGCCACTCCACTTGCCGGAGGTAGTGTAACCGGTTGCGGGTTACTAGCGAGTAAGCCTGAAGAAACGTTTGCTGTGCTCTGGCCGGCCCAACCATCCAAAGGCGCACCTACTGCGAGATCACAACGATGGCCGGGTTGACCGTGCGCGGGATTCAATGCTTTCCCCGCAGTGGAATTTTGTACCACCGGCGCTGCCTGTACATTGGGAGCAGAAGGCTGAACAGGGGCTATTGCAGGGGCTGCACTGCTATTTACAAGAGATCTTTGTTCCCCGCTATCGCAGGAAAAATATAATAAAGAGCTTATTGCAAAAAGGCCTAGTTGGAATTTCATGCTGAATAAACGAATATTTCCACCTGAAATTGTTGGCAACCAGAAGATTAGCCGGCAAACCCGGAGGAGTTCTTCCTAAAGATAAACAATAAGGTCTTACCCTCTGCAAACACATTCGAAATCCTGCATCCGCTCAGGTTTTCTTAAGTTTACAGCTCATACCTGCCATCATGAAAATTTCCAGCCTGCTTTACATTCTTTTTTTGATCGCCCTTTTTAATGCAGGCTGTACAAAAACAGGTTCACCGGCTCCACCACCTCCCGAGCCGCCGGTAGAAACTGCACCATTGCCCTCCGGTGCTAAAGATGGTGTTGCTTTTATTAACAGCGGCAAATCTGCAATCGTAACACTTTATGCGCCTGAGAAGAATTCGGTTGCGCTTATTGGTGAGTTTAACGACTGGAATGCGAACGCGGCAAAAATGAAAAAAACACCTGATGGTAAAACCTGGTGGATTCAGATTGATAACCTGGATGCTGATAAGGAATATACATATCAGTTCCTGGTTAATGGAATTTTAAAAATTGCAGATCCTTATTCAGAAAAAATTCTTGACCCACAAAATGACAGTTATATAAGTGCAACCGTATATCCCGGACTAAAAACCTATCCGTCGGGGAAAACAAGTGGGATCGTAAGCGTTATGCAGGGAAATCCGCCTTCGTATACCTGGAAAAACACGTGTTTCGTCAGGCCAGCAAAAGACAAACTGGTTATTTATGAATTGCTGATCCGGGATTTCACCGCAGACCACAGCTATGCCTCTACGTTAGCAAAGCTTACTCATTTGACAACACTTGGTATTAATGCGATTGAACTGATGCCGGTAAGCGAGTTTGAGGGAAATTTAAGCTGGGGCTACAACCCCTCTTTTTATTTCGCGCCTGATAAATATTATGGCACTAAAAATGCACTGAAGAATTTTATTGATGAGTGCCATGGTAAAGGGATCGCCGTGATTATCGATATGGTTCTGAATCATTCCTTCAGTCAGTCTCCCATGGTCCAGCTTTATTTTGATGGCAGTAAACCAACTCCGTCCAATCCATGGTATAATGTGGACGCTAAACATCCATATAATGTGGGCTTTGATTTTAATCACGAATCGGCAGCTACAAAGTATTTTTCGAAAAATGTGATCAAATTCTGGATGCAGGAATATCATATCGATGGATACCGCTTTGACCTGTCAAAAGGTTTTACACAAAAAACCTCATCGGATGATGCATCATTTGCCGCAAATGATCCGACACGGATCGCTATCTGGAAGGATTACAACAATCACATCAAAAGTATCGACAACAATAATTTCTACGTCATACTTGAACATTTTGCAGATGTCACTGAAGAAAAAGTTCTGGCAGATGAAGGCATGATGCTCTGGGCCAACCTTAACCACGATATGAATGAAGCTACAATGGGTTGGCTGGGCCAGTCGGATTTCAGCTGGGGATTTTATAACAGGCATGGTTTCAGTAAATCAGAAAATCTCGTCAGTTATATGGAAAGTCATGATGAAGAACGCATTATGTTTAAAAACATCACTTATGGAAATGCTTCCGGAGCTTATTCCATTAAGTC
The DNA here is from genome assembly GCA_015654495.1 of Chitinophagales bacterium. Taxonomy (GTDB): domain Bacteria; phylum Bacteroidota; class Bacteroidia; order Chitinophagales; family Chitinophagaceae; genus Pollutibacter. The sequence goes on along the minus strand of JAATGW010000716.1, from coordinate 2,997 downwards.
CAATATCCCCGTGTCCCTTAAACGATCAGAGGAAGGCGCGGCTTTTTATTTCAGTATTCCCGGTCCCAAAATGATCTGGCATTTCGGGGAACTGGGTTATGATGTGAGTATCGATGTAAATGGCCGTACCGGCGAAAAACCAATCAAATGGGAATATTTTGATGATGCAGACAGAAAAGCTTTGTACAATGCCTATTCGAAATTTATTGCGTTAAGAAAAAATAATACCATATTTAATTCAACGGATTACAGTTATAATCTTACTGCAGCAATAAAATATATCAAATTGATTGAAGGCGCAAACACCGTTATGGTTGTTGGAAATTTTGACGTTGTTAATCAGAATGTTAACCTGGATTTCGGTTCATCAGGCACCTGGTATGACGTTAACGGAGGTTCTGTAAATCTGGCTACAACGGCCTATATTGCTACACTTGCGCCGGGTGAATACCATATTTTCAGCAGGCAGATATTACACTAAATTTTTATTCCGGGAAATCAAATGTTTCAAAATGGTCATTTTTAGCAAGAACTCTTGCATATCTATTTCTCAACCATTATCTTAGCATTCGTTTCTACCCAACCTACACCATGAAACCTACAAAAGGCAATGGCCTTACTTATTTTGCTTCCCTGGTATTTCTGCTGCTGCTGAATTTATGTGCATCTGCACAATTGAATGCTGATTTCAATCTGGATAAATCCGGTGGCTGTTCTCCGTTGACGGTTAAATTTACAAACAGCACCACAGGTGCTTCCGCAAATGCAAAATGGAGTTGGGATTTTGGCAATGGCAATGTATCTGCTGCTAAAGACCCCGCAGCCAATTTTATCAATGAATCAACATATTCAATAACGCTCACTGTTCAGGACGGAGCTTCAACCTCCCGCAAAACCAAAACGGTCACCGTTTATAAAAAGCCTTCATTCAATTTCAGTGTTGATCCTGCAAATGGATGCACTCCACTGGAAACTGTTTTTAAAGCAACTCAAAATGGCGGCGATGGAAATATTGCAAAGTGGCATTGGGATTTTGGTGACGGACAAACTCAGGAGTCTGCGAATGCTGAAATCGCTCATGTCTATCGCTTTAAAATAACAGCCTCAGTGCTGCTGACTGCAGTTAGCGAATACGGCTGCAGTAACACGGTATCAAAAGAAAAACTGGTCAGAACAAGTGACCCTGTAATTGTAAATTTTGATGCGGATAAAAAAATGGTCTGCGAGCCGGGTACTGAAATCAATTTCACAAATACGAGCACAGGATCAGGCACAATTTCCTATTCCTGGGATTTTGGTGATGGCGCAGCTTCTGCTGAAAAACAACCTGTACATAGTTATTCAAAACCGGGAAGATATACGGTGAGGTTAACTGTAAAAAGTTCTGAAGGCTGTGAGGTAAGTAAAACAGAAACCAATTTTATCAACGTAAAAGATTTCAGCACAGATTTTGCAGTGCCGGCACTTAACTGCGAAGACAAAAATCTGATCTTTCAGAATAACAGTTCTCCGATACCGTCGAACACCATATGGTATGTTGATGGAAATGAGATTTATTCTTACCCGAACTCCAGCCTCAATTTCAGTTTTGAAAATGCCGGCAAACATAAAATTAAACTGGTCAATAGTTTCGGAGCATGCAAACAGGAACTGACTAAAGAAATAACAGTCAAAAAAAATCCCCGCATCGATAGTTTCATTGTAGAAGTACCCAATTTTTGCAGCATCCCTGTTGAGGTGAAATTTCGTGATACTTCAGCTGAAGCAGTAAAATGGCGCTGGGATTTTAATTACTATTATAGTACAGATGATATCGAAAGCACAATTCGCAACCCGGTTTATAAATACCAATATGAGTACGACTACACTGTTCGCCTCGAAATCGAAAATGAAGCCGGTTGTAGTTCAAGCATGTACAGGTATGTGAGGTTATATAAACCACGTGTATACATCAATACTATCGATGCAAACGGCCTTACACAATGCGATAGCCTTACAAAAAAATTCCAGGCACAAACAACGGAGCAGATTGCAAGCTACCGCTGGGACTTTGGTGATGGCAGTTTTTCGACAGAAGAAACACCAACCCATACCTACAAAAAACAGGGAACTTTCACTCCCTCTTTAACCTATAAAACCGTTAACGGCTGTACCGGAACCACAGATAATTATTTCCAGATATACATACTGCAGCAACCGAAAACAGATTTCAGAGTTCAGCCAACCGGCTGCGGAAACTCATTAATTGACTTTGTTCCGCAAATCAGCGGCTCGGTAAATTATTTCTTCTGGGAATGGGGCGATGGAACCAGATCCTACTGGAACGATCATTATAATGGTCATAAATACCAGGATACAGGCACTTATACCGTGAGCCTGATTTCGTATAATGGTTACTGTAATGATACTATTACTAAAAGCCGGGTGGTTACAATAAAGGGACCGTTCCCAAGAATTGAAAAGATCTTTTACAGTTGTGATGGTGAACGGAATACAATAGTTATTACCGACAGTACAAAACATGCAAAAAAATGGACCTGGGATTTCGGTGATGGTAAGCGGGAGACCTACACAAGTTATAAGCCTGAGATCACTCATATTTATAGCAGAACAGGAACCTATACCATCAGGCTCACAGCTGAAAATGACAACTGCATTTTAAGGGATTCAGCTGTGGTTCTCATATTGAAAAAACAGCCGCTCACGCTCGACCTGGAAAGCGATAAAGTATGCCTTAATGGTAAAACACGATTCGAAGTTACCAGCGCTGATAAGGATCTGAACAGAATAACGGACTGGACCTGGTGGTATAGAGCAGTCAAGTGGGAAACCACGGATAGTAAGCCCTTTGTCGGCAACTATTATGACTATGGCATGAGTTCCTATATAGAAACCCAGGGCGAAATATATCCCTATGCCATAATGAAAGACAGTGTACGCATGATCGTTACAAATTACCTGAACGGAAGTTATTTTAATGATACTACCAGTTTTGCT
>JAATGW010000706.1 GCA_015654495.1 Chitinophagales bacterium | reverse complement strand
TTCCCTGCACGTAAACTCCTGCCTAAAGCACTCACCACTCCTGCCGTAACTGTGAATTGCAAACCCATCGGATTGCCGATGGCGATCGCTATCTGGCCCGGTCTCAGTTCGCGGCTATCTGCAAACTGAAGACTTTTTGCATGCTGAATATCTGCTTTGATCACGGCGAGGTCGGTACTCGGATCAGTTCCGCGAAGCGTTGCGCCTAATTCCTGCCCATTGGCCAACGACACCCTGATACGACTGGCATTTTCAACCACATGATGATTTGTAACGATATACCCGTCGCTGCTTATAATGAATCCGCTTCCACTTCCCGCTGCTGCCGGGTTAGCTTTCGGCTGATTGCGGCTTTGCTTTTCAACAATGATATGTACCACTGCATCTGATACAGACCCAGCCACACCACTGACTGTTTTACTGTACGCGTCCAGTAATTCCAAATCCGGAATACCGGCTATTGAAATAATATTTTCCATCCCTTTATCCCTTCAAATAACCGACCATTGCGAACTTTATGCCTTTTTGTCCGGCTTCGGTTTTTTTAGATATTTTCAATGTATCAGCATCACTCTCATAATAAATTCTGCAGATGAAATACATTCTTACTTTGTTTTTGGTCCCGCTTCAATTATTTGCACAGCTTCCTGACAGCACAATAAAAAAAATCGATGAGATATTTAAAAACTATAATAGCAAAACACCCGGTTGCGCGGTTGCGATCACAAGAAACGGTGATGTCATCCTGCAGAAAGGATATGGTACAGCCAATCTTGAATACAATATTCCAATAACACCTCAAACGATTTTCCATATCGCCTCTGTTTCCAAACAGTATGTGGCTTTTTGTATGTTGCTGCTTGAAAAAGAAGGGAAATTATCGTTGGACGACGACATCCGGAAACACCTTGACTATCTCCCTGATTTTGGTTATAAGATCACAATACGCCAGCTGATATGGCATACAAGCGGATTACGGGATCAGTGGCAATTACTTGCAAATGCGGGCTGGCAGCTGGATGATGTAATTAAACAGGAGCATGTGGTGAAGATCGTTAGTGCGCAGAAGGACCTGAATTTTAAACCCGGCGAAGAATGGATGTACTGCAATACAGGATATACGCTGATGGCTGAGATTGTAAAAAAAGTCAGTGGACTCACTTTGAGACAATACACGGAACAGAATATCTTCAAACCTCTTGGGATGAATGATTCGCATTTCAATGATAATTATGAAGAACTTGTTCCAGGACGCGCCTACTCCTATACGCCTCAATCAGGTTCGACATTTAAAAGCGCTGTATTGAGTTATTCAACCTATGGTGCTACCAGTCTGCTCACCACTGTACTCGATGAAGCAAAATGGTTAAACAATTTTAAAACCGGCACTGTTGGTGGTAAGGACCTGGTCGAAAAAATGTATCAGACCGGTGTGCTGAATGACGGACGAAAATTGGACTATGCTTTCGGAATAGGTATAGGTGAATACAAAGGGCATAAAACAGTCAGCCACAGCGGAGGCGATGCAGGTTTTGTAACTTTTGTGTGCATGTTTCCTGAAGACGGAATTAATATTATTGTATTCAGTAACCATGGATATACTGATCCTGGTGGGCTGACTTTTAAGATTGCTGATCTCTTAATGCCGGAAATAAAAAAGAAAACTGAAGCTGCAGTTAAACACAATGCAGATAGTTTATTACAAAAGAAAATGGTTGGTAGTTATTATTCAGAGAGAGGCGATTTTTTTAAGATTGTTTGGCAGAATGGAAAATTATACCGCGAAAATCCAACAAAGGAAGAAATTTTCCTCGACCCGATTGGCAACAATCTCTACGCAGGTTCAGCAGGTGTAAAAATTAGGATTGATCCGGCAAATAAAGCAAGCGATTCAGTTGGAAAATTTGACGCTGTTTATAACAACCGTACATTAACCTTCCAACGCCTCAAACCGCAGGGATCGGTAAATCTCGCACAGTATGCGGGCCGGTATTACTGCCCCGAAACAGAAGGTTTTTATACAGTGATTGAAAAAGATGGAAAGCTGCAGATGACCCATCGCAAATTCAATACTGTTCCCCTCAATTATTTTGCACCAGATCAGTTTAAGCTTGGTTACTAGTGGATGAATAATATCGTGTTTAAAAAGGATGCCCAGGGAAGGGTCACGGGATTTGAGGTAAATTCCGGGAGGATACTTCATTTGAGGTATGAGAAGGTAGGTGCGGAACATTAGACCTCGGAGGTATTTTTGCCAGGGTTGGCTGAAGCTGGAACGAAAAACCTACCAGCCTGCGGGAAACAACCCCTAAACAGCCGGTTTTATTTCTTCAATCTCCCTATATTTGCACCCCTGAATACGATACGGGCTGTTTCACTTCGTCCTTCGCAGCTCGGCCTTCGTACTTCGCGCCCAGGTGGTGAAATTGGTAGACACGCTACTTTGAGGTGGTAGAGCCGTAACTGGTGTGCAGGTTCGAATCCTGTCCTGGGCACAACGACCCCGTTTTAACTTCCGTTAAAACGGGGTTTTTATTTGGGAGCAATGAAAGCCTGCAGCAAGCACCTATTTCTTCTGAAGTTTGAGCAGGCTTTCAAATTGCGGACAAATAAAAACCCCAGGCCGACGAAGGAAGCCGGGGTCGTTGGGTACGCCCCTCGCAGGAGTATCAGGATCATTGTAAATAATCCTGTCCTGGGCACAGGGTAAAATCGTAAAGCCTTACAAATAATGCATTTGTGAGGTTTTTTTAATTTCGGGGGACATTACAGGGGGACATTACATAATCCGACGTGCCCAATTTTTCATTATATTCCAACTCAATAATACATTTCTGGAGATGAACACAGAATCAAAGGATATTAATTTAGTCAGTATTCTTGACCATATTTATAGAGGCGATTATCAATTACCTGAGTTTCAACGAGAATATGTCTGGAAAGACAGTAACATCAAATCGTTATTTGAATCAGTTTTATCAGCTCATCCTATTGGGAATATTTTAATTCTTGAAATTAATAAGGAAAAACCACTGCTAGCATGGGTTAATTTTTCCGAAATTCTGCCTCCAGAAACAAGAAACATGAGATATGCAAAAGAGGATCGAAATCCTCCCGATTACCTTGTTCTAGATGGACAACAACGGCTCACTTCACTTTGTCACATTACTCACGGGACAAGAGATCATGATTGGTTTTTAGATCTTAATCCGATTAAAACCTCCCGGGAAAAAAACGGAAGTCCAACAGATAAAATGGAGTTGAACAAAATGGATTGACACTTACCTCGATATAGCAGAATATATAAAAAAGTGGAAAAGGACTTCAGATCCAATGAAACATTTTAGGGGAAAGCTCAAGAAGATGCCATTTAAAATCTTAAAAGACAGGAGCACGTTTAATAAATCACTGA
>JAATGW010000793.1 GCA_015654495.1 Chitinophagales bacterium | reverse complement strand
GGAACGCTGCGCTGGAATCATATCTTCAATAATAAACTGTTCTCTAACACATCACTCATTTTCAGCAATTATAATTACAGCATCGATATCCGCAGCGGCTCCTACGATTTTAATATCTTCTCCCAGATCCGCGACTGGAATTTTAAAGAAGAATTACAATGGTATCCGAATGAAAAAAATAATATTCGCCTGGGCTTCAACGTGATTAAGCATACCATCCGCCCGGGCGAAGTAACGCCTATTTCAGACCAGTCATCGGTCAATCCCAGCCTGCTTGAAAAAAGAAAATCCCTGGACTATGCATTGTTCGCAGGCAATACATGGAAAATCAATAACCGCCTGAACCTTACTTATGGAATCAGGGCCACTGCATTCAGTATCCTCGGTGGCGAGTTTTATAATATAGATGAGGACGGAAATGTAACCGACACTTTGCATTATAATCCAAATGACGTTGTAAAAACATATTTCAACCTTGAGCCTCGTATTTCTGCAAGTTATCGTTTGGATGATATCACATCAGTAAAAGCTTCCTATGTTAGAAATGTGCAGTACCTGCACCTGCTGTCGAATTCAACTTCGGCAAGCCCGACAGACAAATGGGTAGCCAGTACAAATATTATCAGGCCCGAGATTGCCGACCAGGTGTCAGTCGGATTCTATAAAAACATTTTCAAAAATAATTATGAGCTCACAGTGGAAGCATATTACAAGAATATGCAGAACCAGATCGACTATCGGAACGGAGCTGACCTTTTCATCAATAGTAATGCAATTGAAACACAATTGTTATTCGGAAAGGGTCGTGCTTATGGATTGGAAACAATGATAAAAAAACGTACTGGCAGGTTTACAGGCTGGATCAGTTATACAATTTCAAAGACCGAACGTAAAATCGACGGCATCAATAGTGGCAACTGGTACAATGCACGCCAGGACAGAACTCATGATATCGCCCTCGTTGGAATGTATCAGCTGAATGCCAAATGGGCGCTTTCTGCCAACTGGATTTTTTATACCGGTGATGCGATCACATATCCGTCCGGAAAATACAGGATCGATGACCAGGTGTTCTTTTACTATACGGAACGGAATGGTCATAGAATGCCTGCATACCATCGTCTTGATCTGGGAGCAACGGTACAGTTGAAGAAGATGAAAAAATGGTCTTCGGAACTTGCCTTTGGTATTTACAATGCCTATGGCAGGCAGAATGCATATACCATTCAGTTCCGCGAAAATCCGGATGATCCTGAAAAAACAGAAGCCGTTCAAACATCTCTGTTCCGGTTTATTCCTTCTATTTCCTACAATTTCAAATTCTGATAAAATGAAAAGAATCGCGTTTATAATAGCAGCTGTTTTGTTGTTCAGCTCCTGTACAAAAGTTATAGACATTAAACTTGATGGAGTCGATAAAAAATATGTGATCGAAGCAACCGTCACCAATAAAGCAGGTGGTTGTAAGGTACTGATCAGCCAGACAAAAGATGTAAATGATAATAATAGTTTTCCGGCGATCAGTAATGCTTTAGTAACGATCACAGATGGAAATGGAACCGCGATAACATTGCCGGAAACATCCGCCGGTGTTTACGAAGCTCCTGCTTTTGCAGGAATTCCCGGAAACACCTATTCTTTGCAGGTGAAAATTGAAAATGAGGTTTTCAGTTCAACATCAACGATGCCTGAAATAGTTGGGCTTGATAATTTGTTTGTGAAAGAGGAGATCTGGCTGAGTGAAACCATAAAAGCGACAAATATTGAATACCAGGATCCCATCGGAATAAAAAACTATTATCATTTTAAACAATTCGTGAATGGCGTTAAGCGGGAAGAGATTTATTTTATTGATGATGATTATGCTGATGGAAATAAACAGTTGCTCACACTTTATCTTTTCCCCGATACCGAAGTTGAGGATAAAATAAAATCAGGTGATCAGGTTGAAGTTCAGATGAATTGCATCGACAAAAATGTATTTCAATACTGGTTCAGTGCTGCACAAAGTGTTACAAGCCATAGCCAGAGTGGTTCTCCATCGAATCCTGTGTCAAATATCAGTGGAGGTGCTTTAGGTTATTTCAGCGCGCAAACGACGGATAAAAAATCAGTGACGGTCAACTAAATTATCTAACGGGCTGCTGATTGGTTTTCACATCACCTGTATATTCATTGTTTACGACCAGCAAAAGAAAAGGTTGCGAAACAAAACTCTGTTTCTGTCCTGTTGAAATCGAATAGTTCAGGACCATGGCGGTTCCATCTTTTACCAGTTTTTCTGCAATCAGGGTTTTTGCTGTATCGGTCTTCGGGGCTATTACAGCAATAACATACTGGCTTGAAAAATCAATGCTGGTCGGTTTACCGTCCGCACCCATGGTTGTTGCCATCCCGAAAATAGTATTGAATTCTGCTTCCGTACTGATTTTCGGATTTGAAAGCACGCCGGTAAATGTATTTTTCACAAAATAATTTTTTGCCAGTGTATAAGGAATCACATCGTTTTTTGCGGTATCAGGAAGGGCGGCGCCGGTTTTTTTATCTGTTGGCCTGCTGTCGCATGAAAACAAAAAAAGCACTGAAAGCAAAACAACAAAAAATCCTGAATACCTCATATAGATTAGTATTTGCCTCCTTAAGATAAATAAAAATTTGTTCCCCAGGTCAATGCTGGTTTGGATCTGTGGTTCAAACAGTAGGATTAATGACTCTGCGGAAATCACTCTTATTATTTGTCAGGAGTTTTGTAGATTGTTCTATCTGACTGTATGAAGACCTTAATAGTAGTAGTTCTGTCTGTTTTTTTTAAAAATTTCCATCTATTGGTGCATTACACGGGATTCCATTATGGCGAGAGATCATTTGAATAAATATCGGAAGATTGTTGTGCAATGACTTATAGCGGTGCATAAAGCCCGTTCCAGGCAATATAACTTACAACATAAATTTTCAGTACGCCGTGTTGGAGAGTTCAGACCCACCTACGGAATTCCGGCCCTGGCTTTTCAATTTAAGTTAGTACTATTGTACGCGGGCTCCGCAAGCAATTGCGGCAGGAGACAGACTAGGGAAACCCAAATTGTTTAAGCCCTTCAGGTTAACAGAAAAAATAATATCCACTCAAGCAACAAGCCTTTTGCCTTGCTTGTCCTGAACTGGAAATACACCCAGCATGCGCCCCACCCTTCTCTTTCTGTTCCTTATACTTGCATACTGTTCCGGCGCACAAGTATCTTTTCATACAAAACTGGGAGCCTCACTTAAGGAATTCATTCATTCTGAAAAGCCGAATCCACGTTTTCTGTTCAAAAAAAACGGCCAGGCTTATGTTCCTGTTTTTATTGAATTTGAACAGGGGCAGGAACAAATGAGTTTTGCAAAAACCGGCGTGGTAATCCGTACCAGGACCGGCCCGATCGCTACAGCCGATATCCCGTTCAATAATATCAGTACAATTGCTTCCCTGCCCGGAATAAAAAAGATCGAATTGCCATTGCTGTTTGTAAAAACAGATACCCTTATGAAAAAACTGGTGACTGCCGACCGGGTCCTTGCAGGCAATGCACCACTCGATCGTGGATACAATGGAAAGAATACACTTATAGGAATAATAGACGACGGCATTGATATTACTCATCCTGATTTTCTGGACAGTACGGGCCATACCCGCATTAAAACGCTTTGGAATATGGATATGAACGGAGTGCCTCCCGTGGGCTTTCACTACGGGCATTTATGGCCCCCGGATTCATTGGACTTGTACAAACAGAGATTTGAATCAAAAACAATTAATAATTACAAAATGCAGGAGCTGTTCGGCTATGGCTGGCATGGAACTTCTGTAACCGGACTTGCTGCAGGAAAAAATGGAGTTGCACCAGGAGCTGATATCGCAGTGGTTGCTTTAACTGCAGTTGCTGATACACTATTAAGGTCTGACCGGGTCATCGATGCTATTTCTTTTATTTATTCGAAAGCAAAAGAACTGGATAAGAAATGCCTGATCAATATTAGTCTGGGACTACAGGAAGGCGCACCGCATGATGGCAAAACAATGATAGAGCGTGCAATTGATGCATTTTGTAAAGACAAACCAGATATCTTAATTAATGTTTCCGCAGGCAATAACGGAAACAACTGGAAACATTGGGCAGCCTTACCCATTAACCGCGATTCAAGTTTTGGTTTTTTCCGCTGTGCCTACGAAAGTTCTATTTATTTTATTTTCCCGAGGAAAGACTCTGACAGTATCACGGTATCGCTCACAGACTCAAAGCTGGGGAATATAAATTCGCCGAATATCAGCCGGGATTTAATAATCGCACAAACGCCGTTTTTAAGAATTTCCGATCTCATTAAGCAGCAAACACCAAATATTAATTTTACTTACTTCAAAAACGGATCACTTTCATCAACCATCACGTTTACTGCTGCTCATGCGAATGAAGACTACGATGAACTGATCATTAAAGTCCAGGAGCACAGTTCATCTTCCACCGGTATTATTTTCGACGATCACCTGTACCGGTATATTTTTAAAGGAAATGGCAGCGTTCACGGCTGGTATCCTTTCTGGAATCTCCATCCGATCTATTTTTTCGGCAACAATCCTTATCCGGCTGATTCAACTTATATCAGTACCGACAACGCCTACTCCACAAATATTCCATCACATGCCTATACAGTGCTTTCATCAGGTGCTTTTAATGCACGGGAATGTTATCTGAGTACCATTCACAATGAAGCTGTTCATACCTATACTGCCTGTCAACTTACCTATTTTACCAGCCGGGGGCCTACATTGGATGGAAGAATAAAACCCGACATAATTTCACCAGGCGAAAATGTTATCGCGCCGAAAAGCAGGATGGATAACTTTCTGGGACACCAGATGATCATAGATTCATCCAGCATTTCATTTAGCGGAACCAGCGCATCAAGCCCGATCACCGCCGGTGTTGCAGCCCTTCTATGGGAATACAATCCGGAATTTTCAAGAGATGATATCATTCAAAGAATAAAATCAACCACCTATAGCGACCAGTTTACAGAATTAACAGGACCATTACCCAATAATATTTCCGGTTGGGGAAAGCTCGACGCGTTCAGGGCATTGACCGGCGATACAACCGACATGAAGAAAGTTTGCGCCATCCGTGAATTCTGTGAGGCACGTTATGTAGAACCTGTACCTGATCCGCAGGATCCCGGTTTTTTCTTTATCAAATTCTATCCCAATCCGGTGAATGGTATGGTGTTTATAAATTATCGTTCGGCAGTTCACCTGGAACTGATTCTTTATACCAGCTCCGGACAAAAAGTTATGCAGCTACGATTGCCAAAAGACACCCGCGGAATTATCAAACAGGTGAATCTCTCAAAATTATCCCGCGGAATTTATTTCGCAAGAGTTATTGGAAAGGATGTGAGTGTCACAAATAAACTGATGATTTCGCGCTGATCTGATCTGCCTTACATTGTCATCGCCCATTCAGTAATACCTGAGAGCCTTTCAAAACCTGGTACAATTTAATTCCTGTTCCGGATCTGATAAAGTAGGCTTTTAATATTTCTTATCAGCGTTATGTTAAGGCCCGCTGATTAAGAGTAGTATAGGCAATGATCAGCTACGTAGGAGCTTCCTGTTTGTAGTATGGGATGCAAGTTAGTAGCCATATTCAACGCTCCGTCAGGAGCGTCTTGTGCAGGTCAGTTTTTCCGGAATAAAATATAGTGACTCACAATTTTTACCCTTGTGCCCCCGTGAAAATGGTGAACAAATTTCATTTTACAGGACGCTCCTGAGCGATCAATGCGTTTGTCTGAAAAATC
>JAATGW010000741.1 GCA_015654495.1 Chitinophagales bacterium | reverse complement strand
TTTGAATTTGGTTAATTATCTTTTGTGTTATGCTGCTACTACCGCTTCTTCATCTTCCTCATGCAGCAGTTTTGCTGCAGATTCAGTGAACACGAGCACATCAGCATTCATCAGATCGTATGTGTTCATATCATGCAGAATCACCGGCATCACTGAAGTTATATTCCTTGCACTTGCAAATGCCATTTCCTCAAAATCAGCAAACACCACCATTGCTTTCTTATCAGCAACATTCAGGCTTTTCAGAATGCCTGCAAATGTTTTTGTTTTTGGCGTTTCAAATATCAGGTCTTCCATAACTACAATGGAATTGTCCTTTGCTTTATAGCTGAGTGCACTTGCTTTTGCGAGATCTTTCACCTTACGGTTAAGTTTGATATCGTAACCGTGTGGTTTTGGTCCGAATACAGTACCACCACCTTTGTACAACGGGTTGCGGATATTTCCTTTACGTGAACCACCGGTACCTTTCTGACGGTGCAGTTTACGGCTGGAACCTTTTACTTCGGCACGGGTTTTCACTTTATGTGTACCCAGGTGCTGTGCGGCCAGGAACTGTTTCACTGCGAGATATATCACATGGTTGTTTGGATCAACTCCGAAAATACGATCCGGCAGATCTACTGACCTTCCTGCTTTTGCGCCCTGTATAGTTAATACGTCTACTTGCATGTTGCTGCTGTTAAATAGTTATTTCTGAATAAGCACGATCGATCCGTTATGTCCGGGAACCGAACCACTTACCAGAATGAAATTTTTATCAGGGAAAATCTTTACCACTTTCAGGCTTTTTGCTTTCACACGTGTGCCACCCATACGACCTGCCATACGCATTCCTTTGAATACACGGGATGCATCAGAAGAGTTACCGATAGAACCCGGAGCACGCTGGCGATCATGCTGACCATGTGATTGCTGACCCACACCAGAGAAACCATGGCGTTTTACCACACCCTGGAAACCCTTACCTTTTGATGTACCAACAACATCAACTTTATCGCCTTCGGCGAAAATGTCGAGTGTAACTGAATCACCTATATTTTTTGAGAGAGAATAATCCCTGAATTCTTTCACGAAACTTTTGGGAGAGGAAGAAGACTTTGCAAAGTGACCTTTTTCTGATTTAGTGGAGTGCTTGTCATTTTTGTCACCGAAAGCGAGCTGAACTGCTGTGTAGCCGTCTGTTTCTTTTGTCTTAACCTGCGTAACCGTACACGGTCCGGCCTCAATGATGGTGCAGGGAGTCTGCTTGCCATCAGGACTGAAGATGCTGGTCATCCCGATTTTCTTACCGATAATACCTTTCATTGTTTTTATTTTATACCACTCTCGGTTATGAGGACAGTAAGGGTAAGGATAACCCCCACTTCAATCCCAGTTTGCCATTGACCTTTTCGTTTGACCGCCAAAGCCGAAACAATGACGGAAGAAGTACCAACGGTAAACAAACCTCGAAGGGCTTGTTCATATTTTGGTCCGGAAATATTCCCGGAAAAATGTTTGATTCAGCGCTCCTACTTGTTTCCGCACTGCGGGAAAATTGGGAGATGAAATTAAAAAGAACTAGTGCTGACCAGTGAAAGACTTTACTCCTTCCCTGCTATCGTCAGGCTTTGATTTCAACATCCACGCCGCTTGGCAGATCCAGTTTGCTCAGCGCGTCAACTGTTCTGGAAGAAGAAGTGTAGATATCCAGCAAACGCTTATGCGTTGCGAGCTGGAACTGTTCACGGCTCTTCTTGTTTACGTGTGGCGATTTCAGTACAGTGAAAATCTTTTTACGTGTCGGCAACGGAATAGGGCCTGTTACAACAGCCCCGGTGCTACGCACGGTTTTAACGATTTTCTCTGCGGATTTGTCGACCAGATTATGGTCGTACGACTGTAATTTTATTCTTATTCGCTGAGACATAACTGTTATCCCACTTTTCAACGGGGATGCAAAGGTAAGGGCTTTAGTGATATGAGCAAAGGAAAGGAAGTAGAAATTTCATTTTTTTTGCCGGTTTTTTCAGATCCCGGTTTTTTTGCTGAATCGGGTGCCGGTAAAGGTATTTGCTTCCGTATATCAAAAAGAAAAAGGCCCCTTATTCAGGAGCCTTTCCATATACTTAAGCAGATTATGCATTCACTTTGCCTTTTACCCTGGCTATCACTTCTTCTGCGATTCCGTTTGGTGCAGGAGAATAGTGAGAGAACTCCATTGTGGAAGTAGCACGGCCTGACGACAATGAACGAAGCTGTGTTACATATCCAAACATTTCACTTAGCGGCACTTTTGCCTTGATTACCTGCGCACCTGCACGGCTGTCCATACCCTCAAGCATACCACGGCGCCTGTTAAGGTCACCGGTTACATCTCCCATATACTGCTCAGGAGTGATCACTTCAATTTTCATGATCGGCTCGAGTAATACTGGTTTTGCTTTTCGGGCAGCTTCACGGAATCCCTGCCTGGCGCAAAGTTCAAAGGACATGGAGTCAGAGTCAACCCGGTGGAAGCTTCCGTCGAAAATGCGCACACGCATATGTTCAACGGGGTAACTTGCCAGCACGCCGGTATTCATCGACTGTTCAAATCCTTTCTGAATTGCAGGGATAAATTCACGCGGAATTGATCCTCCGAAAATATCGTTTACAAACTGTAATTGTTTGCCTGGATTTTCTTTCAGCCATTCTTCTTCAGCGGGTCCGAATTCGAACACGATATCAGCAAACTTACCACGACCACCGGTCTGTTTTTTCAGCACCTCTCTGTGTTCAATAGTAGCCTGAAAAGCCTCTTTATACGCAACCTGCGGAGCTCCCTGGTTAACTTCAACTTTGAACTCACGTTTCATCCTGTCAACGATAATTTCCAGGTGTAATTCACCCATTCCGCTAAGAACGATCTGCCCTGTTTCTTCGTCGGTTTTTACCCGGAGTGTAGGATCTTCTTCTATCAGTTTCTGAATTGCATGACCCATTTTATCTACGTCAGCCTGCGCTTTCGGTTCAATTGCAATCGCGATTACCGGCTCAGGGATAAACATGTTTTCCAGAACAATCGGATGATCTTCGTCACAAAGGGTATCACCGGTTTTGATTTCTTTAAATCCGACAGCAGCACCAATATCACCGGCTTCAATAAAATCAATTGGATTCTGTTTGTTGGCGTGCATCTGCATGATACGGCTGATACGCTCATTTTTTCCGCTGCGCATGTTCTTTACATAAGAACCGGCATCCAGTTTTCCGCTATAACAACGGAAGAATGCCAGCCTTCCAACGAAAGGATCAGTCATGATCTTGAAAGCCAGTGCGGCAAAGGGTTCCTTAGCATCCGGTTTGCGTGAAATCTCTTCACCTGTATCAGGATCTATTCCTTTGATAGCTCCGATATCCATCGGACTCGGAAGGTATCGAACCACGCAATCCAGCATAGTCTGAACACCTTTATTTTTAAATGCAGAGCCACAAAGCATAGGAACAATAGACATATCAATGGTCGCCTTACGTACAGCTGCATGAATTTCATTTTCGCTGATGGTTGCCGGATCGTCAAAAAACTTCTCAAGAAGTTTATCATCATA
>JAATGW010000636.1 GCA_015654495.1 Chitinophagales bacterium | reverse complement strand
TGCCTGCCAGCTGATTAATGTATGCAATAAAGCTTCCGGTCTGGGAGGACAGCCTGCTATATATACATCCACCGGAATAATATGATCGGCTCCTTTTACAACAGAATAAGTGTTGTAGAAAAATGGTCCGCCGCTGGTGGCACATGCACCCATCGCTACAACATATTTAGGATCCGGCATCTGGTCGTACAATCTTTTTAAAACAGGAGCCATCTTATTTACAATTGTTCCTGCAATGATGATTACATCTGCCTGCCGGGGTGTTGCTCTGGCGACTTCAAATCCGAAACGCGACCAGTCATATTTTGGAGCGGCAGTCGACATCATTTCGATAGCACAGCAACTGGTTCCGAATACCAGCGGCCATAATGAATTGCTGCGGGCCCAATTGATAACATCATCAAGGGCCGTAGTCAGAACTCCACCACCTGGAGTCTGATGCACGTGGCCGGGGAAGGGTATGTTTTCTGTTTTTGTCATGTAATGTTTTACCGGATCTAAGTCCAGCGCAATGCACCTTTTTTATGCGCGTATAATAAACCGATAAAAAGTATAAAAAAGAAAATAATGATTTCTATCAAAGCGATCCATCCCACCTGTTTCACAGCAACGGCCCAGGGATAGAGAAATATCAGCTCGACATCAAAAATCAGGAAGATCAGCGCAAAAAGATAGTAGCCCACATTAAATTGAATCCAGGTTTTCCCATGGGTAGGGATACCACATTCATAAGGTTCACCTTTTTGCTTGTTTTTTGTGGCTTTTACAACCAGTTTTGAAGCAAGAATGGCAATCAGTGAGAAAACGACGGCGGCGATAATCAGCACAATCATTGATGCAGGTCCCATGTATCCATTTTAAACCGGGCATCACACCGGTATTAAAAAATATGAAGGGTAATTTACGGATTTAGATTCAGAAACCAAGCTACTGTGAAATGTTGTGGAAACATAACAGAAATAATTCTTTAAGCTGTTAATTTCGCGCATGTTTTATGCTGACGGATTTCTGGACAGGAAGCTGAATGAGCGGATCAGCGGGAACTTTTTGCGTGAAACGAGGCTTGTTTCCGGCATGGTGGATTTCTGTTCAAACGATTACCTGGGAATAGCTACCAATAAATTACTGAATCCTTTATTTGATGGAAGGGAATCCCACGGTTCACGCGGCGCAAGAACCCTGGCTGGAAATTATGTTATGATTGAAGCAGCCGAAGAACTTATTGCGGCTTTTCATGAAGCGGAAGCAGCGCTGATTTTTAATTCAGGATACAATGCCAATACCGGCATACTGGCCTCAGTGCCGCAGCGGGGCGATATTATTTTATATGATGCGTTGAGCCATGCATCTATCAGGGATGGTATCAGGCTTTCATTTGCAGAAGCATATGCATTCCGCCACAATAATTTGAATGAACTGGAAGAAAAATTGCGCACTTACCGGGCAGCCGGTTCCAATCAGATCTTTGTTGCAACTGAGTCTGTTTTTTCAATGGACGGAGATTTTGCGCCTGTGAAAGAACTGGTTGATCTCACCAATAACTATAATGCACACCTGATCATTGACGAAGCACATGCCCTTGGGATTGTCGGTGAGAGTGGTGAGGGGTTGGTTCAATCGATGGGGCTGGCCGACAAGGTTTTTGCGAGGATCTATACCTATGGCAAGGCAGCCGGCGCACACGGAGCTGCAGTTCTGGGGAGCGAAAAACTAAAATCCTTCCTCATCAATTTTGCGAGGTCCTTTGTTTATACTACCGCCCTCCCTGAAGTTTCAATAAAGGCTATTGCAGCCTCCTACCGGATCTTTCCCGGAATGAACACTGAAAGAAAATCATTGAATGAATTGATAAATATTTTTCAATCTGCGTCCATGCCTTATGAAAAACTGCTGAGCAGCACCGCTGTTCAGGGAGTGATCGTTCCGGGCAACAGCGAAGTAAAAAAACTTGCACAGATCCTCCAGCAAAATAAACTCGATGTGCGACCGATTCTGTATCCGAGTGTGCCAAAAAGAAAAGAACGCCTGCGCATAAGCCTGCATAGTTTTAATTCAGATAAAGAGGTCAGGCAATTGATCGATATCTTAAACACTCCGCACGTCTAACGTTGAACGTTGAACGTTAAACCTACGGAATTACTGAAGTCCGCGCCACCACTGTGTAAACTGCTGACTGCTGTCTTTCAGGTAAACCATTTCTCCGATCATCGGTGTTACCAAGGGTATAGGATTAACCGAAGATTCATTCAGCATTGTAATCTTCTCCAGTGGTTCATCCCAGGGATGATTTGCCATGGCAAATTTGGAAGAGTGGACAGGGAATAATCTTTTTGCTTTCAGATCTGCAGCAGCTACCAGAACTTCAGGAGGCAATGTGTGAATGTACTTCCATTTTTCATCGTACTGACCGTTATCAAGCATCACAAGATCTATGGGCCCGAACTCCTTTCCGATTTCTTCATAGTGAGTATCATAACCGCTATCGCCTCCAAAATAAAATTTCATTGAAGGTGTCTGCAGTACATATGAAAGCCATAATGTATTGTTTCGTGTCAACCCCCGTCCCGAGAAATGCCTCCCCGGAGTACTATAGGCTATAAATCCTGAATCCAGGTCAATTGTTTTATTCCAGTTTGTTACGATCGAGCTGCGTGCGTGGGCGCCGCCATCGTCCCAGATCTCTACCGTCCAGAAACAACGGGTGCGGGACCGGAGTGGCTTCCCGGCATAGCGGACATCGAAATTCTGGTCAGAGGCGACGCGTCCGCTATCCCACAAATCGAAGCGACCCGCCTCGGCGCGCTCGCGGCTCGATGCGACACCGATGCGGTAGGCCT
>JAATGW010000474.1 GCA_015654495.1 Chitinophagales bacterium | reverse complement strand
AATACCTGCCCTGTTGGTGTTGCCACCCAGGATCCGGAATTAAGGAAACGTTTTAATGGCGCGGCTGATTATGTTGTTAATTTCATCCATTTCCTTACAAGAGAGCTTCGTGAAATCATGGCCGAACTTGGCTACAGGACTATAAATGAAATGGTGGGCCAGGTGGAAAACCTCGTCGTTCGCGATAATATCAATCACTGGAAATACAGTAAACTGGACTTATCGCCTATTCTGTACCGTGAGCCGGCTTCTCCATATATCGGGCAATACAAACAGGAAGAACAGGATCATGGCCTGGCAAACGTGCTGGATTGGAAACTGATAGAAAAAGCAAAACCGGCATTGGAAAACAGTGAAAAAGTATATGCCGAATTCACGATAAAGAATACCGATCGTACAACCGGTACCATGTTATCCAATGAAATAAGCAAGAAATACAAAGGAGCCGGATTACCTGATAATACTATTCATTTTAAATTTAATGGAACAGCAGGCCAAAGTTTCGGCGCATTTAATACACATGGTGTAACGCTCGAACTTGAAGGTGATGCGAATGACTATTTCGGCAAAGGATTGAGTGGTGCAAGATTGATTGTTTATCCTCCACGCGAAGCAGGATATATACCTGAAGAAAATATCATCATTGGAAATGTTGCTTTTTATGGCGCGACTTCAGGATCAGCCTATATCCGCGGAAAAGCAGGAGAACGTTTCTGCGTTCGTAATTCAGGCGGAGAAGCTGTTGTGGAAGGTGTCGGTGATCATGGCTGCGAATATATGACCGGGGGTACTGTTGTAATTCTCGGCGCTACCGGAAGAAATTTCGCAGCAGGTATGAGTGGAGGTATCGCATATGTGTATGATACCAAAGGAACATTCAATTCCCTTGTAAATCCTGAAATGGTTGATCTCGATCCTGTTGAAAATGGTGAAGCAACCCGGTTAAAACAGCTGATCTACGATCACTACCTCTATACCGGAAGCACAGTAGCCAAATTCGTGCTCGATGATTTCGATAATCAGCTGCAGCATTTTATCAAGGTATTTCCAAAAGATTATAAAAAAGCGCTGCAGATTAAAACCGGCGTTTTAAATACGATCAATAAATAAGCATTTCTTTAAATGGGCAAACCAACAGGATTTATTGAATTTACCCGTGAATTGCCGGGCAAAAAACCAGTCGCAGAAAGGCTGAATCACTACCGTGAATTTGTTGACCGGTACAGTGAAAACAAACTGAATAACCAGGCAGCACGCTGCATGAATTGCGGCGTACCTTTTTGTCATCATGGTTGCCCGCTGGGAAATATTATTCCGGAATTCAATGATGCAATATTCAGACAAAGCTGGGAAGAAGCATATGATATCCTGCGTTCAACAAATAATTTTCCGGAGTTCACAGGCAGGATTTGCCCTGCGCCTTGTGAGTCCTCCTGCGTACTGGGGATCAATCAGCCTCCCGTAGCAATTGAAGAAATCGAAAAGCATATTATAGAAATAGCATTTGACAAGGGTCTTGTAAATGCGCGTAAACCAAATATCAGGAGCGGAAAAAAAATTGCTGTTATCGGATCCGGCCCGGCAGGGCTGGCTGCAGCAGCACAGCTCAATTATGCCGGTCACCTTGTTACTGTTTTTGAAAGAGACGAT
This sequence comes from Chitinophagales bacterium, assembly GCA_015654495.1. GTDB lineage: Bacteria > Bacteroidota > Bacteroidia > Chitinophagales > Chitinophagaceae > Pollutibacter. The sequence goes on along the minus strand of JAATGW010000474.1, from coordinate 3,969 downwards.
GCACCGGGCGGGTTATTACGGTATGGCATACCTGATTTTAAACTCGAAAAATGGGTGATCGACCGCAGGATCAAATTGATGGAAGAAGAAGGCGTAATATTCCGCTGTCATGCTAATGTGGGCGTAAATATCAGTCTTAATGATATCCTGCGTGAATTCCATTCCATTGTACTTGCCGGTGGTTCAACAGTTCCCCGCGACCTGGCTATACCTGGAAGGGAATTGAACGGTATTCATTATGCTATGCAATTCCTCAAGCAACAAAATAAAAGAGTTGCAGGTCTCGATCCTTTAGCGAACGCAGGACTGGAGAGCAATATTGTTTATAAAGAACTCAGTGCAAAAGGCAAAAATGTAATTGTTATCGGAGGTGGTGATACAGGCAGCGATTGCGTTGGTACTTCAAACAGACACGGTGCAAAATCGGTCACCCAGTTTGAATTGCTTCCTAAACCTCCGGGCGACAGAACAACGTTTATGCCATGGCCCACATACCCGATTATTTTGAAAACCTCTTCTTCGCATGAAGAAGGAGTTGAAAGACATTGGGCCATTGCAACAAAAGAATTTATGGGCGATGAAAAAGGAAACCTCAAAGCCCTGAAACTTGTGGACCTGGAATGGAAATTCACCGAAGATGGAAGGCCGGCACAATTCGTGGAAAGACCTGGAAGCGAGCGCGAGATTCCCGCTGAAATGGTATTACTTGCGATGGGATTTGTAAAACCTCAACCTGAAGGATTAATAAATGAACTCGGCGTAGAGCTTGATGAAAGAGGAAATGTAAAAGCAGGTGAGAAAGAATTTCATACAAATATTTCGCGGGTTTTTGCATGCGGTGATATGAGGCGCGGTCAGTCACTTGTTGTATGGGCTATCAGCGAAGGTCGTGAGTGCGCCCGTAAAGTGGATCTGTACCTGATGGGCGAATCTTTACTTGAATCAAAAGATGCGAATCTTATAGCATTATAAACTAATTGAAATTCTATAGATTAGGATGGTGATCTTTTCATCATCCTTTTTCTTTTATAAAGAACTTCTGGCAGAGAAGCCAGCTAAATAGTTAACCAAACAATCTGTTTACCTGATTCATTTTTACTAACTGGAGTTCCCCCACCATTTTAAAACAAAAAGGCCGGTTTTCACCGGCCATTTCTGTGTTTTATCAGAACCCTAACTATTTTAAAGCCGGAGCTTTTGACGATTGCATGGAACCTGAAATTTTAGATTCACCGGCGCTAACCAGTTCATCATAGGTGCCATTAACTATGTATTTGATCTGAGCAGAATCAGACGAGGTCTCGCCCGGAAGAAGCAGAAGAGTATACACCTTCTTTTCTTCAAACCTGATACTACGATTCGCATTTAAGCTATCGCCTTTCAACTGAACAGCTAATTCACCAGGAGTTAGTTCCACATAGTCAGACACCTGAGCATAAGGTGCAGTTTTATTGCTGAGCTCAGTACCGATGGATACTACCGCATCATTTGAGCCATCAATAGCATTGATGAAGCGGACAAAGGCTTTGCCTGAAGAGGCAAATGTGCTGTCAAGATTATCATTTACAATCACATTCTGATAGGCACTGTCAGTACCTACAATAAAGCTCGAGTAGACCTTGTTTACCTCGAACTCTTTTGTTGCTGAAGCTACAGAACGATAGTTGTAATAGTTAACCGCTTCAACCTTTCTTGTGCCGGGATAGATTCCGGCATAACCTCCGTTATAGTTACCAAATGATAGCGGATAGGTAAAAGTATTACCTGAAATATTCAAAGTAACTACCTGATCGGTTGCAAGGTTAAAAGCCATCAGGCCTGCAACTTTTTCGTTGTATGTGGGCGCATCCGACTTTTTACAGGAACCAAATAAAACAATTGTTAAAACTAACATCACTGAGCTGTAAGCAGCCCATCTGTAATTTTTCATATGAAATAGTTTATTTAAAAAAATTTATGCGCTATGTAGACAGGCCTTGAAAACAGATCGTTGTATTCTAAATCCTAAAATTGTCTTAATGCACTTCCCGGGCTGCAACCAATATGAAATCCCAAAAAATTGCAAAGACCCGGAACACTACCAGGGAACTTTTAAGCATGTAATATTTATTAAGGAGAGTATAGGCGCAGGCCTTGAATTAGTCATCATTATTACAGCCGCATTCTGAAAATGCCAGCATTAAAAACAGAAATTAACAAAACGAATTGCAAAATATATCAGGAGGTGTGAGAGCCTGCTGATAAAAAAATTTCACTCAGCATCTTATCAGCCCATTTTTTTCTTTCATTAACAATAATGAAAGTTCGTTTTCACCTTGTTTTGTTGCAATTATGGATGGATCAACCCGAATCCGACAGGAATTCAGTGGAGGGATTATAGAAAGGGCCGACTGATTAAATACAAATTATTTTTTCTCCGGTTTTCGGTCTGTCTGAAATTCACCTGGTCCCGCAAGGTTTCAAAACCCAGGCGATAAGTGATTTTACAAAACGTTTAAGATGTTTCGCAGAATTTAAGATAATGGTAGCCATATGAAGACTACTTTTATCCCGCTATGAAAATAAGAAGGGTTTACTTTATTATACTGCTATTGATCGTATTCGTTTTGCCGTTTTATTTAGTGAATCTGATCTGGCTCTTACGTTCTGAGAAAACAACAGGCATTGCATCGTTTATTGGTAAGGAATATACGGGACAGCTGGTACACAATTATACCGTAATAGCATTTGAGGCAAATCACGATACGATCATCTTCAACAGTACAGATAATATTTTTATTGAGCCTGGAACAAAAGTGCCGGTGAGGTATCTGAAAAATAATCCGGCTGACGCCCGACTTGCTGATTTCAGCGGTCTCTGGGCACCTTCTTTTTTTTATAGTGCTATGCCGCTGCTGATCATACTTATTCTGATGGTACATCGTTCGCTGATTCCTTACAAATCCAGCATCCGGTTTTCAAAAAAGTCTCCTTTTATCTTTCTCGAAAATTAGTTACGGATAGCTATAGTCGAAATAAATTTCTTATATATACCTGTGATCTGTTCAGCCTGATGCATCGGAGATACAGGCTTCGTTTGGAGGCAAATACGATGGTTTTATGTATTTTTCACACACCGGAAACATCGTATAATAACTTTTATTATTACGTGTTTTTGGCAACAAATATTTAACAATTAATTGATGCCCAAGGTTAAGTAAGCTCAATCATTAATTTGATTGTCAATTACTTACAGAGGAAATCTCACTTATTTTGAAACATATTTATATTTACACCATATGTATTTTAGCTTCGTTTTAGCAGATTTTTTTAAGTTCAAAGGGGTTATACTTGTAAAAGCAAACAACTTAAGTAAACCAAATTTGAACTGTTATGAAAAAAGTCGGATTTAAAGAAGCACTCCCCTTTCTTCTGCTGGCAGCTCTCGCCATCGTGGCCATTTTTGTGCCATCCTTACCAACGTTTGACGACGGTGGTAAAAGTTATGTAGGGGCAGATATTGCCTGGATCATTGTAGCAACTGCACTGGTATTTTTGATGACGCCTGGTCTGGCATTTTTCTATGGTGGCATGGTTCATCGTAAGAATGTTATTTCCACCATGATAAAAAGCGTGGTGGCAGCGGGTATTGTGAGTGTCATATGGGTGACATTCGGTTTCAGCCTTTGTTTTGGAGATTCTCTCGGGCATTTCATCGGCGATCCAACCACCTTCCTGTTTTTCAAAGGTGTGGTTTCAGGTGAACCCTGGAGCCTGGCACCTACCATTCCAAAATCGCTGTTTTCTGTATTTCAGCTGATGTTCGCTATCATCACTCCTGGTCTGGTAGTGGGAGCAGTTGCTGAAAGAATTCGTTTTACTTCTTACATTTTATTTACTGCTCTTTTCAGTATCCTTGTTTATGCTCCTCTCGCACACTGGAGCTGGCATCCGGAACGATTCCTGTTTAAAATGGGCGCACTTGATTTT
>JAATGW010000426.1 GCA_015654495.1 Chitinophagales bacterium | reverse complement strand
TTATTTTTTCCTGTTACAAGAACCTTTCAATACACCCACTGATCTTCTTTTACAGCCGGAATTTCTTCTTTCAACGATACTCTTTATACAATACCGTATATTTACTGCCGGTCGGTACTGTAAACAGACCCGTGTTATTCTAACTTACCATAAAGAAAACATTTACTTTTTCCATGTCCTTGCAAGAAACCAGGTTAAGCAATGAGCAATTATCTCCACCTGATAATTGGTACCGCAATGCTGTTGAGGTCGCAGAACTCGGCACTTTTGAATGGAATATGCTGACCGATAATTTCGGTTACACAAAGCAAATGGCTGCCTGTTTCGGGCTGACTGGCAAAGAGAATATTTCGCGCATTGAATTCACAAACGCGGTAATTCCGGAAGACCACTGGGTCCGGGAAGAAGCACATAACATCGCTTTTAAAACCGGAAAGCTCGCCTATGATGCAAGGGTAGCATGGCCAGATAAATCGATTCACTGGCTGAGGTTTAATGGCCAGGTTTTTTTCGACGAGCAGCATAAGCCAATCAGGATGTTGGGTACCGCACTTGATATTACCGAACAAAGAAGAGAGGAAAGCCGCCAGAAACAGGAAATTGAAGAAGGCACACGTTTTATCACCAGGCTGAATCAGGAGCTTCATAAAAGCGAAGAAAAATTTCTTCGGATGATCGAGGAGGTTCAGGATTATGCCATTCTTTTGCTGGATATCGACGGAACAATACTTAACTGGAATCGTGGCGCCGAAAAGATCAAGGGATATCATGAATCAGAAATTATCGGAAAAAATTTCCGCATTTTTTATTCCCGGGATGATCAGGAACAAAAGCTGCCTGAAAAATTAATCAACCTGGCTAAAAGCGAAGGTCGCGCGATGCATGAAGGATACCGGATCAGGAAAGATGGAAGCCGTTTCTGGGGAAGTATTGTTATTACTGCATTGCATAACAAAGCAGGTGAAGTAATTTCTTTTTCAAAAGTTACCCGGGATCTTTCCGATAAGAAACTCGCAGAAGATAAACTAAAGCGTTATACTGAAGAGCTGGAAATCCGTAATAAGGAACTGGAACAATTTGCTTATGTGGCTTCCCATGACCTTCAGGAACCCCTTCGAAAGATCCAGGTCTTTACAGGCTTGCTGAAGAAAAATTTAGATGACCCTGAACAGGCCGAGAAATTTTTTGAGAAAATCACTAACGCGGCTCAGCGTATGTCGGATCTTATAGAATCGATTTTGAAATACAGCCGCGTTTCTCCTTCTGCCATGGAGATCAGGCCGGTTGACCTGAATAATATATTGCTCATGGTGAAGTCGGATCTGGAATTTGTGATTGAAGAGAAACATGCCGTAATTGAGTATAGTGATCTTCCCGGCATCGACGCAATCGAATCACAGATTCATCAGCTTTTCTTAAACCTGCTGACAAATTCTTTAAAATTTGCAGATAAACCCCCGGTCATTACTATTCAAAGTTCCATACTTAAAGGAGAGGAAATCAACGCTGAGTTTCCCCTGGTTGCAGAATTGGAGTATACTGAAATTATTTTCAAAGACAACGGCATCGGTTTTGAACCGGAGGAAGCTGCGAAAATATTCAACATTTTTATGCGCCTCAACGGCCAGCGGTTTGCCGGCAGCGGGATAGGTCTCGCACTTTGTAAACGGATCGTCGAAAATCACCATGGATTTATAAAAGCATCCGGTGAGCCTGGTATAGGAGCCACTTTTTATATTTACCTCCCGTTGAAGGCCAATGCCAATTAGTTAAGGTTTATTATTTTTAAAGTGAGGCCGGGCGTTAGAGTCCAAATCCAAATAAATACCGCTGTACATACTCCTGCTCAAAACTTGTCAGATTTTCTGCTGGCATAGTTTTTTAGCTTCCCTGATTATCATATCCCAGCTTCATGAAATCAGCATATATTATCCCGGTTATTTTATTGCATTTATTTTTTCTTCCGGCAGATTTAAAATCACAAACAGGCAAAACTTCGGGTTCAGATACACTTCCTCGGCCTTATGCCACAAAGTCTAAAATGAATTTCAGCAAAGTTGTTGGCTGGAAAAACGGCGCAAAGCCCATTGCACCTGCAGGATTTGAAGTAACAGAATATGCGTCCGGTTTAAAAAATCCCCGCTGGATTTATTTTACCCCCAACGGAGACATGCTGGTTGCGGAATCCAATTCTCACTATGGCCTACTGAAACGAATAGGCGCTTTTTTTGTAGGAGGACATCGTTCAAATACTTTGAGAAAAAGTGCAGACAGGATCACACTGATCCGCGATGATAATAAAGATGGAATTGCAGATGAGCAGTATGTGCTTGTGAACAACCTCAATCAGCCTTTTGGAATGCTGGTACTGGGTGATTTTCTATATATCGCCAATACTGACGCAGTGTTGAAATTCCCTTATAAAGCCGGTGACAATTCTCTGAAAGGAAAAGGCGAGAAAATAATCGATCTCCCTGCCGGAAAAGTGAACCGGCACTGGACCCGTAATATCATTGCTTCCCCGGATGGTAAGAAAATTTATATTGCTGTTGGTTCCGGTGATAATCACAGCGAAAAAGGCATGCAGCATGAAATCAATAAAGCCTGCATTCTTGAAATCAATCCGGATGGTTCCGGCATGCGGATATTCGCGGCAGGCTTGAGAAATCCGGTTGGGATGGACTGGCTTCCGGGTACAGAAAAGTTGTATACAGTTGTTAACGAACGCGACCTGCTTGGCGATAATCTTGTTCCGGATTATTTGACCCAGGTAAAGGAAAATGGATTTTATGGCTGGCCATATACTTATTTTGGAAAAAATCCCGATCCAAGAGTACAGAACCAGGATATGGCATTAGTTGAGAAAGCCATTGTACCTGATTTCGCGCTGGCACCACATAGTGCTTCGCTTGGACTGCATTTTTACCGTGGAAAATCCTTCCCTGAAAAATATCGTGGTGGGGCTTTTATCGCACAGCATGGTTCCTGGAACAGATCTGAACTGTCCGGTTATAAAGTTATCTTTGTTCCTTTCCACGAGGGAAAAATGCAGGAGGCGGAAGAAGATTTTTTAACCGGTTTTGTGATGGACCTCAAAAAAGATAAAGTGCGCGGTCGCCCTGTTTGTGTAAATGAAATGCCGGATGGATCCCTTGTTGTTACAGATGATCGTTGTAACAGGATCTGGAGAGTGACTTATGGGGAGGCGATAGGCAGTAGGCAGTAGGCAGAAGAACAGCCGGCGTTTGGAGATTGGATGCCTAAGTTTATCTGTTACTGCTACTGTTTCTGTTACTCGTTCTTTCGCTCTTTCTCTAGCTCTTTCTCCTTCTATCCCAAACCAAAAGAATTCCAAAAATGTTTGAACTCAGAATAATAATCGCCAGCACAAGGCCCGGGCGTAAGGGACCAATTGTTGCTGAATGGATCAGTGCAATAGCGAAAGCCGATAAAAATTTCAACACAGAAGTATTTGACCTCCAGGAAATCAATCTTCCTTTTATGGATGAACCTAATCATCCCAGATTAAAACAGTATACAAAGGAACATACCTGGAAATGGAGTGGAATGGTTGGGGCCGCAGACGCATTTATATTTGTAACGCCTGAATATAATTATGGATTTCCTGCAACGCTTAAAAATGCCATCGATTTTCTTCAACATGAATGGGCATTTAAACCTGTCGCCTTTGTTTCCTACGGAGGTATCGGGGCAGGAACACGCTGTATACAAATGCTGAAACAGGTACTAACCTCATTGCAGATGATGCCCCTTTTTGAAGCGGTTAATATCCCCTTTTTTACAAAGTATATCAATAGTCAAAACAAATTTGAAGCCACTGAAGAACAGAATAAAGTGGCAGCAACTGTGATGGCTTCACTTCTGAAATGGACAATTGCAATGCAGTCGCTGCGACCGGATAAAGCAGCAAGCCCGGCTTCAGAATGAGCGCAATTCCATTGCTGAATTCAAACTGACTTCTTATCTTTAGCTGGTGCAATCCACTACTGCTTATCGAAATACCGGAATAGATATTCTGCGTGGGCTCGTGATGATTATCATGGCGCTTGATCATACCCGTGAGTTTTTTCATAAAACCGCACTTACCGCAGATCCGCTGAATGGAGATA
>JAATGW010000797.1 GCA_015654495.1 Chitinophagales bacterium | reverse complement strand
TGGCGGGATGGGATGCGATGCTGCGGGTGTCACCCAGATTATTAGTCATGGAAAGCAGTTTCAGGCTATTCAGGAATTTAACCCCCGCTGCTATTCCGCCTTTAAGCTCAAATGTGAGCACACCACCACCTGCACGCATTTGTGCTTTGGCGATTTCATATTGGGGATGGGATTCCAGAAAAGGGTATTTTACCCAGTTGATGCCTTGATTTTTTTCCAGCGCTTTTGCGAGGGCCAGCGCATTACTGCTGTGCTTTTCCATGCGAAGGCTGAGGGTTTCCACACTCTTGCTTAAAATCCATGCGTTAAAAGGGCTCAGGCTCGGGCCTGTATTCCTTACAAACAGGTATAGAGGCTTGATCAGTTCAGATCTGCCAACAACCACACCTCCGAGTACCCTACCCTGCCCGTCAATAAATTTTGTGGCCGAATGAAGTACCAGGTCGGCTCGTAAAGGAATCGGCTGCTGTAAAACCGGCGTCGCAAAACAATTATCCACTACAAAAAGGATATTGTTTTTCCTGCACAGGTCGGCCACAAAACGGAGATCGATTATATCCAATCCCGGATTGCTTGGCGATTCAAGGTAGAGCATCCTGGTATTTGGTCTGATCAACTTTTCGATCTGCTCAGGATGATTCAGATTAAAATAACTATGTGTGATCCCCCATTTGGGCAGGTACTTTGTGAGCAAAGTATGAGTAGATCCAAAAACTGCAGAAGCAGAAATGATATGATCGCCCTGAGATAAAAAAGTCATGAATGTGGAATAGATGGCAGCCATACCGGTTCCGGTAGCAATTCCATCTTCAGCACCTTCCAGTGCAGCAATCTTGGCAATAAATTCATCCACGGTGGGGTTTGAAAACCGTGAGTAAATATTTACATCGAGCGTATCATCTGCAAATGCGGCAGCCATTTCTTCAGCAGAATGATAAATAAAACTGCTTGTAAGAAAAAGTGGTGTTGAATGTTCTTTCTCACCTGTTGTATCCGTCTGAGATCTTATTGCAATAGTTTCGGGATGTGTTGACATTAATGCTGAAAAATAAATGATAAAAAATAGAATTACTCAGGCCTGCACCTTCACTTTGTTTACATATACTTCCCAGGTGATGGAAGCTCCTGCACGGCGCAGTGTTTCCGCAACCGAGCAATATTTATTAACTGATAACTCAACTGCACGCCATCCTTTGCCGGGTTCGATTTCACCTGTAAGTTCAATAATCATATGAACAGATTGCCAGAGGGAGGGAGTTTTGTCGTGTTCGCGTTCGCCATCAATTTTTATTTCAAGACCTTTCAGGTCCTGCTTTTGTTTTTTGAGAATGCTCACAATATCAACTCCGCTGCAACCACATAATGCGGCAAGTACGGTCTGCATCGGACGAAATCCTGTACCTTTTCCGCCCTGCTCAACGGGTATATCGATCCGCATCTGATGATTACCTTCATCCCTGATATCAAAGCCATAATCCGGATCAGTAAGTCCTGCATGCATTAAGGGCATAGTCAATAATTATCCGGCAAATATAAGATAGATTTAGGGCTTCTGGCTTCTGGCCGCTGGTTTCCGGAAGCTGTTTCCCAGTATCAGGAAACCAGAATCCAGCGTCCGGTTCATCTAAGCAAATACTTTAACCAGGATCCTCGTACTCCAGAAAATAACGAGTATACCTAACAGGATAAACGAGGTTTTTTTCGGCAATTTACCTGTAAGCTTTGCTGCTATGGGTGCCGCGATCAATCCGCCGATAATCAATGCCAGAATTACCTGCCAGTGTGTAACTCCGAGCAGCGTAAAAAACGTGAATGCACTGGCCAGTGTTACAAAAAATTCTGTGAGACTAACAGATCCGATCACATAACGCGGGCTGCGGCCTTTGGTAATCAATGTAGTGGTGACTATTGGTCCCCATCCACCGCCCCCGAATGAATCGAGGAAGCCACCGAATCCGGCGAGTATACCATGACGTTTGAATTTTTTCTGAGGCCTGGCCGGTCTGAATGCATTCATGAGAATCCTGATTCCAAGAATCATAGTATAAACCGCCATCAGCGGCCGCAGATAATTCGCATATTGCTCACCGTAAGTGCTCAGCAGATAAGCACCGAGTACCGCACCGATCACACCGGGAATTACCAGGGCCTTAAATAATTTCTTATTGACATTGCCAAATTTATAATGGCTATAGCCTGATGCTCCACTCGCGAACATTTCAGCTGTATGAATGCTTCCGCTGATAGAAGCCAGGTTAACTCCGGCAGATAAAAGAATCGATGCACTTGTTACACCGTAGCCCATACCTAATGCACCATCCACAAGCTGTGCCAGGAAACCGGCCAGTACCATCCACGGAAAATTCTTATCGAGTGTCTGATACCATTTTACAGTTCCATCTGCCAGGTCATTCAGAGGAATATAAGAGAATATAAAATGCCCTACCAGCATTGAGCCAAAAATCAATAAAGACCTTGTTGCAAATTTCCGCCAGCGGTTTTCTTTCTCATCTGCTTTTTTATCAACCAGCACACGGGTGATATCATTTAGCTTTTTTACTTTCTCACTGAAATTTCCTTTCAGGTCATTCCTGATCCTGTTCAGATTCAGGAGTACTTCATCCATTTCAGCAGGCAGGCTTTCCTGTAATACTTCGCGTATCCGTTTTGCAGCAGTGGGCGATTTCCCGTTCGTGGAAATAGCAATTTTAAGATTTCCTTTTTTTACTATTGACCCAAGATAAAAATCACAGAGTTCAGGGGTATCCGCAACATTTACCAGTATGCCTTTTTCCTTTGCCATCTGGCGGATGCGGAGGCTTTCGGCAGGATCATTTACAGCTGCAATAACAATATCAATGCCGGTAAGGTCCTCTTTTTCGAATGCCCTTTCAGAAACATGGATATAAGGATGATGTTCAAGAAATGCTTTAACATCCGGCGAAATTGCTTTTGCCACCAGTTTCAGATCTGTTGCCGGTGCATTATGTACAACAGCAATTAATTTTTCCAGTGCGACCGTTCCGCCACCAATCAGCAAAACACTCATTTCTTCCAGTTTCAGAAAAACGGGAAAAAGATGATTGCTGTTCTCAACTAGGTTGTTGTGATTCAAATGCGCTGCATCTGCCTTAATTATCTTTGTACCTGTATGTGGCTGTTCCTGCAAAATTTAAAAATATTTCTTATAATACTCTGAACCTCTGTTATGCTGTCACCAGTTTTTTCCGGATAACGAAATCACCAATTCCTTCACCTCGTTTTCTACCCCGCACATATTTTCCAAACAAATCGTCGAGGGTTTCGAGAATTGCCGGTTCTTCCAGGTTCTCCCTGTACTTAATATTCAATCTTTCTCCGTACCGGTCGCCTCCTAAATGCAGATTGTATTTTCCATAGGAAGTTCCTATCAATCCGATCTCGGAAATATAAGAGCGACCGCATCCATTGGGGCAGCCTGTCATTCTCAGGTAGATTTCTTCATTCTCAATTCCGTGTTTTTGTAATAGCGGTTCTATTTTTGAAATTAACCCCGGGAGATAACGTTGCGCTTCTGCCAATGCCAGCGGACAAGTAGGAAAAGCCACACAGGCGATTGCATTGCGCCGGATCAATGTTGCTGCTTCAGTATGTTTATCAATTCCGAAATTTTCCAACAGCCTTTCAATTGTTGCTTTGTCATCTGTATCTATATCACACAATACAAGCTTTTGATTACAGGTGAACCGGAATTTTGACTTTCCTGTTTCCGCAATGGCATATAAACCGGTTTTCATTGCACATTTCTCTTCGTCTTTTACAACCCCGTTCTCAGTAAAAACAGTATAGTTCCATTTTCCTGCATGATTCTGTTCCCATCCAAAATGATCACCCCTGCGGGTAAACGAATAGGGCCTGGCAGGCTCAAGTTTGAATCCGCAACGTTTTTCCAGTTCTGTACGGAATGGTTCAACACCTATCCGGTCAATCGTATATTTCAGCCGCGCAAGTTTGCGGTCGCTGCGATTCCCGAAATCCCTTTGAATAGTTATGATCTCATACACCGCTTTCAATATATTTTCTTTGCCTGATACGAAACCCAGCATCGAACCCAGCCTTGCATAGGTTGCCGGGTTTCCATGAGTAGTACTCAATCCTCCGCCGGCAGCAATATTGAAACCCAGGAATTCTCCATTCTCAACTACTGCTATAAGTCCCACATCATTACCAAAAACATCCACATCATTATCAGGAGGAATAGCTATGGCGATTTTGAATTTACGCGGCAGGTAACGATCCTGGTAGAGCGGATCCTTTTCTTCTTCTTTATTCAGGATCTGTTTTTCATCCAGCCATATCTCATAATAAGCACGTGTTTTTGGCAATGCCATCTCGCTGATCCAGGTTGCATATTCTGCAATTTCCGCATGTAAAGGCGAAGCTGATGGATCAGCACTGCAGATTACATTCCTGTTTACATCGCCGCATGCAGCGATTGAATCCAGTTGTAAAGTATCAAATGCTTTTATAGTCGGGCGAATATGCGGCTTAAGGATACCATGCAGCTGAACCGTTTGCCGCGTGGTTATTTTGATTACACCGGTGGAATGTTCACCGGCGATATGATGCATTCCCATCCATTGTTCCGCTGTCATTAAGCCTGCAGGCAAACGCAACCTGATCATATAGGAATAAAGCCATTCCAGTTTTTTTTCACTGCGTTCTTCACGACGATCGCGATCGTCCTGCTGATATAATCCGTGGAATTTAATCAGCGACTGATCATCCTCACGCAATGATCCGGTGATATCATCCGTCAGACTTTCTTTCAGCGATCCTCTCAGGGCATCGCTGTTTGTTTTGATGCGCTCGACTACTGATAATTTCTGTGTTGAATTGCTCATGTAATTTTTTCTGAAAACAGATGGGTTTGGATGACCTTATCAAAATTAAATCTGTGACGACATTTTCGTTCCCCCGGGAATCCAGGATTGAAATCCTGCGCAATAAAATCATCGTTCCTGTGGAACTGAAAACCGCCATTGTATTGGTTGTTTACCGCTTACCCAGGGCTTACGCCCTGCGCTACAAGATTCACCGTTCCTCCGGAACTGAAAAACCTGAATGTATTGGCTGTCTACCTCTTACCTCTCACCTCATACCTCTTACTTCAAAACGCCCTGCGCTACAATATTCACCGTTCCTCCGGAACTGAAAAACCGAAATTGTATTGGCCTTCAATTCGGCCCCAGGGTTGAAACCCTGCGCTGTAAAATCATCGTTCCTACGGAACTGTAAACCATAATTGTATTTGCCTTTCACTTCGAACTTCGTATTCAGTACCCAGGATTGAAATCCTGGGCTATAAAATCATCGTTCCTACGGAACTGTAAACCATAATTGTATTTGTCTTTCACTTCGACCTTCGTACCTCGTACTTCTTACCCAGGGCTTACGCCCTGCGCTACAAGATTCACCGTTCCTACGGAACTGAAAAACCTGAATGTATTGGCTGTCTACCTCTTACCTCTCACCTCATACCTCTTACTTCAAAACGCCCTGCGCTACAATATTCACCGTCCTACGGAACTGAAAAACCAAAATTGTATTGGCCTTCAATTCGGACCCAGGGTTGAAACCCTGCGCTATAAAATCATCGTTCCTACGGAACTGTAAACCATAATTGTATTTGTCTTTCACTTCGACCTTCGTGCCTCGTACTTCTTACCCAGGGCTTACGCCCTGCGCTAAAATATTCACCGTTCCTACGGCCCCAGGGTTGAAACCCTGCGCTATAGGTTGCACCGTTCCTACGGAACTGAAAACACGGAATTGTATTTGCCTTTCATTTCGAACTTCGGCCATCGGCCTTCGTATCCGTACCCAGGATTGAAATCCTGGGCTATAATATTCACCGTTCCTACGGAACTGTAAACCGCCATTGTATTGGCTGTTTACTTCTTACTTCTTACCTCGTACTTCCTACTTCAATAGACGTCTTTATGGTAGCGTCCGTCTTTTTCAATCTGATCCCAGTACTGCTCAGCTTCTTCTTTTGATTTATTGCCGTACCTGCTTACGATGCCGATCAATGAGGCTTCCACATCTTTGCTCATCGGGTCTTTTGTACCGCTGATATACACATAGGCGCCTGATTCAAGCCATTGGAACAGTTCTCTTCCATTTTCCTCCATACGATGCTGCACATAGATTTTTTCCCGCTGGTCTCTTGAAAATGCAAGACTGATCTTATGCAGCACACCTGTTTGCTGATACAACTGCATTTCGGTCTGGTATAGAAAATCTGTTGTAAAATGCTGCTCTCCAAAAAAGAACCAGTTTTTTCCGCTTGCGCCACGCGCATCTCTTTCTGCAAGAAAGGAACGGAAGGGAGCAACTCCCGTACCCGGTCCGATCATGATCACAGGCTTATCATCGGAAGGCAGTTTGAACGCGCGATTGCGATGCACATAAAAACTGAGTTTTGCATTCACAGAAAGATCACCCAGAAAGGTTGTACAAAGTCCATAATGATTTTCAGCTTCTTTTAGAAAAGCATGACGGCTTACTGTAAGATGAACTTCATTAGGATTTACAAGTGGCGAAGAAGATACGGAATACAGCCTCGGTGCAATACCCGGCAACACTTTCAAAACTTCTTCAAACTGAGCTGCATCTTTTACCGGATAAATTCTGAGTAAATCAATCAGGTCCATCCTTGTATCAGGAATTTCCTGCTTGGTGATTGCAGCATATTTTTTTACTGCTGAACTCAACAGGTAACAGATATTCAGTTTTTCAGTCAACAGCTTACGCATGCTTCCTGCATGTTTGGTTGTTTCAACTATTTTCTGATCGTCCGCTCCGGTAAGTTCAAAAATCCTGTCAACAATTTCCTTACGGTTATGTGGTATGATTGCAATTGCATCACCATGTTCATAGTTTACCGTTTCATCCACAGCAATTTCAATATGCCATGTTGTTTTGGAAGAACCCCGTTCATTCAGATTGATATGCGTAATGATGGTTCCATCATATATTTTCTTTTCTCCTTTTGCAGCAGGAGCAGGGGCCGTTCCCGCAGATTTTGCAGCTGCTTCGCCTTTCTCGGTAATCGCCAGCACTTTATCAAACCATAGCTTTGCAGGCCTTTCAAAATCCACATCGCAACGATGAAGCGGGATTAATTGTTTGCCGCCGAGTTTCTGCAATTGTGCATCAACATCCTCTCCGGTTTTACAATACAAGGGATAAGATGTGTCACCCAATGCGAGCACGGCAAATCTTAGATGTGGTAACTGGCCTTCTTTTGCAAGAAGCGCGTCAATAAATTTTTTCGCCGGCTGTGGTGGTTCGCCTTCACCCTGGGTGCTGATAACTACAAAAAAATATTCTTCTTTTTCAAGATCCGTAAACCGGTATTGATCCAGCCCGGTACATTTAACAGTTATTCCTTTCTGCTTTGCTGCCGCTGCCAGTTCCGTGGCCAGTTTTTTTGAATTTCCGGTTTCAGTACCGAATACAATGCTGATCTTCTTAACAACCTGCAGATGTCCGTTACCGTTATGTCCATTTCCGTTGGTTTCAGGAAAGGAAGATACAAGGCCGGTAAGATAGCCATTGATCCAGATCAGCTCTTCTTTTGATGAGCTGTTGATCAGTTCCTGCAGCGTTTTAAACTTAGAGCCCGGCAACATGAGATCTGTTTTTTTGTGAACCCTGTTGCAGGGAAATATCTGCAGTTGATGCTGAACCAACCGGATTGAAATAATTAATATCAGCTTCTATAGTAGTGAACCAGGCAAAGTTTTTATGCAGCTCAACAACTTTCCCGATTATCAGCAGGGCCGGAGAAACCAGTTCTTTATCTTTCCGATCAGAATTAATTGTATCTATATTGCTGAAAGTAATTTTTTGAAAGGCTGTGGTAGCCTGTTCTATAATTGCAACAGGCATTTCAGGCTTGATACCATGATTTTTCAGGTGATGGATCAACCCGCTTAATTTTTTCGACGCCATATAAAAAACGAGCGTGTCCGTTGTTGTTGCGAGTTCAAGCCATTCTTTCTCACCCAGGATCTCTTCCCGGTAAAATGTAAGAAAGCGAACAGCATTTGCATAACCCCTGGCAGTAAGAGGTATCCCGGCGTAGGCTGCTGCACCTAAACCCGCAGTAACACCAGGAATTATTTCATAAGAAATTTTATGCTCAACAAGCGCTTCGAGTTCGTCGAGAATATTTGAAAATACGGATACATCACCGCCTTTCAGCCGCACTATACGCCTGCCTTCAAGAGCATATTTCACCAGCAGTTCGTTTATTTTTTTTTGTGGTACGGAACCATCCTTGCCGGCCTGTTTTCCAACAGAGATTACTGTTGCATCTTTTGAAACATACTCGTGAATAATAACAGGACTAACCAGCCGGTCCACCAATACGATTTCTGCCTGCTGCAAACTTCGGGCAGCACGTACAGTAATGAGTTCGGGATCACCCGGACCTGCACCTGCAAATATTACCTTTCCATGCTGTAGTGTCTGATCCATCTGTATTTTCAGTTACGCTTTCTTTTATTCAATACTTAGATTACCTGAACAATACGGCCGCGACGGTGCTATTACTCGTTTCATCCACCAGTATCGCAGATCCGTTGGCAGGCAACAGGTCGTAAGAATCATATACAACAGGAGCCGCCGTTTTCAGCTTCGCTTTCACGATTTCGTTTAGTGTTACCGGCGATGTAATTTCAAGGGGTTGCAAAGTATTGACATCAATTTTATGTTCAAGAGTTCTTACGATAGTTCTGATGGTGCGGGCATTATGCTGCAGGTAGTATTTATTACCCGTCTGTAACGGTTTATCGTCAAGCCAGCATAAGATCACATCAAGTTCTGATTTCAGTTCAGGAGCTTCGGCGGCATTTACAAATGCATCACCACGACTAATATCCACATCATCTTTAAGTTGAAACACGACGCTCTGGGGCGCAAATGCTTCTTTCACTTCCTTACCTCCGATTTCAATAGCGGTAACTGTTGTAGAAATTCCCGCAGGGAGAACGGTTATCCGATCTCCTTTTTTGAAAATCCCGCTCTGTACTTTCCCTGCATAGCCGCGATAATCATGGAGGTCATCTGTTTGCGGACGAATAACATACTGCACCTGGAATCGCTGATCTTTAAGATTGGTATCGTTTTCCACCGGTACTTCTTCCAGGAACTGGAGAAGAGAAGGACCATCATACCAGGCCATATGTTCTGATCTATCAACAATATTGTCGCCCTGCAAGGCACTTATCGGGAAAAATTTAACATCGTTCAGACCCAGCTGGGTTGCGACTTTTGAATAGTCGATGATAATATTATTGAAAACATCCTGTGAAAAATCCACCAGGTCCATTTTGTTAATGGCCACTACTACATGCGGTATTTTCAAAAGAGAAGCAATGATCGAATGACGGCGGGTTTGTTCCACAACACCCTGGCGCGCATCAATCAGAATAATGATCAATTCTGCATTGGATGCTCCGGTGATCATATTGCGGGTATACTGCACATGCCCCGGCGCATCAGCAATAATAAACTTCCTGGCTGGTGTTGAAAAATACCGGTACGCAACATCGATTGTGATGCCCTGTTCCCGTTCCGCACGCAACCCGTCGGTTAATAATGCAAGATCAATCTCTCCATTGTCATTTTTCTTTGCACTGGATTTTTCAAGCTGCTCCAGCTGATCAGCGAGAATACTTTTACTGTCGTACAGCAGACGACCTATTAGAGTGCTTTTTCCATCATCCACACTTCCGGCAGTTATAAATCGGAGAATATTCATTAATCAGTAGGTTAAATCTTGCTGAAAATCAAAAGTAGCCATTCTTCTTGCGGTCTTCCATAGCCGCTTCTGTAACTTTATCGTCAATGCGGGTCTCGCCGCGTTCACTTATGCGGGTAGCTTTTATTTCGTTGATTACTTCATCAATACTGTTTGCACCGGATCTTACAGCAGCAGTACAGGTCATATCCCCAACAGTCCGGTAACGCACTTTTTCCTTTATCACCACATCTTCAGGATCAAGCCGGATAAAATCAGATGCCGCAATAAGCTGCCCGTCGTGTTCAATCAATTCTCTTTCGTGAGAGAAATAAATAGACGGAAGCCCAACCTTTTCTTCGCGGATATAATTCCATACGTCGAGCTCGGTCCAGTTGCTGATTGGAAATACGCGAACGTTTTCACCTTTATGGATACGTCCGTTAAAAATATTCCAGAGTTCGGGTCTTTGAAGTTTGGGATTCCACTGTCCGAACTCATCGCGCACTGAAAAAATGCGTTCTTTTGCCCTGGCTTTTTCCTCATCCCTTCTTGCGCCGCCTATACATGCGTCAAAAGAGAACTCTTCAATTGTATCCAGCAAAGTATAAGTCTGAAGCCAGTTGCGACTGGCGAATTTTCCTTTTGGTTCTGTAAGTTTACGTACACGGATAGTATCTTCTACACTCCGCACAATCAGTGTTGCACCAACTTCCTTAGCCATCTGATCCCGGAATTCCAGTGCTTCCGGAAAATTGTGGCCGGTGTCTATATGTACCAGAGGAAAAGGAATTTTGGCTGGCGCGAAAGCTTTTCTGGCAAGATGTACAAGGGTAATGGAATCTTTACCACCGCTGAACAAAAGTGCTGGTTTTTCAAACTGAGCAGCCACTTCACGCATAATGAATATGCTTTCCGCTTCCAGCTCTTCGAGATAATTTAACTGATATGCCGACATCCAGGTTATGGCTTTAAATGAAAAAATGACCACCTCTCCTGAAAATAGAAAGCCACATTTACGGATGCTTGCAGGCAGGCTGATAAAAGCGTCAGCACCGCACCAATCCTGGCCACCTGATTTCCTGAAAAATACCCTACAAATATAGTAGACATTGCCGTAAAATCAGCACCAGTGCATAAATTTTGCCTGGTTCGGTTATCGGAATTGAAATTTTAACAAGGTAATTTTTTGAATTCGCAGAAAGTCATTTTATAGAAATCGCCTTTACAATCCGGAATTTTTCTGAGAAAAGATCTCTTTTTCAGAATCAGGCGGAACCAGCCAGTCAGCATTTTGTTCCAGGCTCCGGCACCCGTTTAAGATAAGGTGGAGTACAGGATCTTTACAAGCCTTAAGTTGATCATAACACGATAATTACCAGATTATTAGATCGAGTTATCTGCATAGATCCCCAATAGGCAGCATTTCTTCAGGCATTGCTCAATTGAAAGTTTTTGCTAAATTGACTTCCCTGCGCTCTGATCTTGTCCCTGT
Organism: Chitinophagales bacterium; assembly: GCA_015654495.1. Taxonomy (GTDB): domain Bacteria; phylum Bacteroidota; class Bacteroidia; order Chitinophagales; family Chitinophagaceae; genus Pollutibacter. Next base: position 1,600 of record JAATGW010000797.1, on the reverse strand, counting down.
ATTGACTACTTCACTAACAAATAAAAATTTGATTGCTATGCTGTTGTTTCTTGGAATTTTTGACGCCGGCTGGAGAGATGCTTCTGTCCGGAGCTCCAGTACCGAAATTGCGCTGCTCTGGATCCTGGCTGCGGTTTTCGGGTTCTTATTATACCACTTCTTTTTTAAGGGCAAAAACAAGGCTTCCAAAGAACTGGAAGAGCGGATTCACCTGGTCGATAAAGAGCTCCATGAGGAAAAAAGTCGCCACAATAAGTTCAAACAACAGCTTGAAGCTGCAGTTGCTAAGGCCAATTCCTTTTCAGGCGCTGCATCGGAACTGGAAAAATCCAAGACAAAACTGCACGATCTCCATAAGGAACTTGAACACGCATTGCAGGCAAACAATAAGCTCAGGGAGGAATTCAATGCTGAACATGCGAAAGTGACTTCCATGATGGTTGATCATGGCGAAATAGAAGCTGTGCGCAACAGGGTAAAAAACCAGGAAAAAGAACTGCAAATAGCGAGGCAGGAACTGGTAAAATATAAAAATGAACTGGACATTGCGCTCAGCGAAAAAGTGAGACTGACCAGTGCGTTGAATGAAAGTCAGATGACTGAACTGAAAGCAAAACTTCAGAAACTGGAAAATGATCTGCATAGCAGCAGACTGATGGTGGTTAAATATCAGACTGAAGCGAATCATTTTGATGAAGAAAAGAAACGTCTGAAACAAGAAGGCTCCTCGCTTGATGAAAGAGCGAAAGACCTCAATGATATCCGGACCAGAAATACACAACTGGAATCTGACCTGCAGAAATCAAGGCAGCAGTTGACCGACCTTAATCAGCTGAGAACACAACTACAGTCTGATCATGATAAATGGCGGCAGGAGGCAGATGTACAGGCGAAAAATGCTGCAACCGGACTTGATTTTCAGACAAAGGCCATTGCACTTGATGCCGAATTAAAAAAACTGCGCGAAGAAAATGCAAATCTTAAAGAAAAAGTTTCAGACAGTGCAAATGCGCAACTCAATGCCATAGCAGCTTCCGCGGAAACGACACATTTACAGGGCCAGCTGGCAGATCTCAGGTTAAAATCCGGAATGCTGGAGTCAGATCTTGTAACGCTTCGTCAGAACTACCTCACACTCGAAGAAAGATATGCTGCATTACAGGAGGAAAAGAACAAACTACCGGAATTTGTTGCTCCGGTAGCTGCATCGCAACCTGATAATCTCAAAAAAATAGAAGGTATCGGACCAAAACTGGAAGAACTGCTGAATGATCATAAAATATATACATTCAGTCAGCTCGCTGAAACAAGTTCAGGTGAATTGCAGAAAATGCTGGACACCCTTGGCGAACAGTACCGGATACACGATCCTGCAACCTGGCCTGAGCAGGCAAAGCTGCTGGCAGAAGGTAAATATGAGGAATTTGACAAACTTACTCTGGAATTAAAGGGCGGGAAAAGAACGAATTGAAGTAGGAAGTACGAGGTACGAAGTACGAAGTTAAAGGCAAATACAATCGCGTTTTTTCAGTTCCGTAGGAACGGTGAATTTTGTAGCGCAGGGCGTAAGCCCTGGGTAGGAGGTACGAAGGCCGAAGGC
>JAATGW010000802.1 GCA_015654495.1 Chitinophagales bacterium | reverse complement strand
TGACCATGGCGAACCTGCAACGGAAGAAAAATTTTTCCATGGCGGAAATTATGCAACACCGCATTCTGAATATTACAGGAATACAACTCTGAAAGATACACGTGCGCCTGACCACGGAAAACTCGATATTATAAAAGAAGTATTGCCTGCAGCTAAAAAAAGAGGCATGAAAGTTTTTTGTGGTGTTGAAGACAGATGGGACAGAGCACTGGATGTGCCGGGTTTGAAAGAGTGTGCAGAAATAGACCTGATGGGCAACTCCACATATGATCCTAAGAAAAGAATCACCACCTGTGTCTTTAATCCCAACGTACGTGAATTCTGGAAAGGGCTGGTTACAGATCTTTCTTCTTCTTATGATATTGATGGCATCCTTTTTCTGAATGAACGCACAGGACCATTGATGACGGTTCTGGGAGCCAGTCCATTTCGTGAAAATATCGGCGACTCATCACAGGTTACCTGTTTTTGTGATCATCACCGCAAAGCAGCAGAAGAACATCATATAAATTTTGAAAGAACCAGGCAGGGATACCTTAAACTTCATGAATACGTACAGGATTGCGTGAAGAATAAAAGACCCGGTGACGGATATTATGTAGAATTTCAGCGCATACTGCTTGATTATCCTGAGATCGTTGCTTATGATCGATTGTTTGATTTTGGCAAGCACCAGATATTAAATGAAGTTCGCGCAGCTATAAAAGGCGTAAGAAAGAGTTTGCAGATTGTATTTCATATTGAGCATACGATTTCTTTCAATCCGTTTATCCGGTCGGCGCTCAGCTACGAAGATCTCGCAGCGAAGGCAGATTTTCTAAAACCTGTAGCTTACAATAATTGTGGCGGCGAACGTTATGCCAATTTCCTGCGAAATCTTAATGCAACGATCTACAAAGATGTGCCTGTGGAGGATTTGATGCAGATGAACAATCATATTTTAAACTATCCTTCCGAGGCGAAATTTGAAGACCTTGCAAAAGCCGGTATGTCGCCTGATTATGTATTCCGCGAAACCCAACGTGCGCTGACGGGCGTAAAAGGTAAATGCGGAATTCTCACAGGTATCGACATCAATATTCCGGTAAACGCCACCAGCAGGCAGGCGTCGCCTGAAGACACCTACGCTGCCACATTTGCAGCGCTAAAAGCCGGGGCGCATGGTGTGATTTTATCAAGGAAGTATTCCGAAATGCGCTTAACAAATCTTGCGGGAGCTGGCCGCGCAGTAAGGGACGCAGCAAAAGCTTAGATCGATTCTTTACCTGAAAACAGCTTTGCTGACGCGTTTATGCAGGGCAGCAAATGCCCGCAGTATCCAATTCCAGATCAAATCCTGAATGGCTCAGATCCTGTAACACCGTTCGTGAAAAAAATAATGTCAGTTTATTTTCAGCAGAACATAATTATTCATGATGAAAAGGCATAGCATCTTATTCTTTCTGGTGATAGGGTTGGCGGCATGCATCAACACAGCGGAAAGCAAGGATCCCGCTCACTGGACAGAAGAAGAACTAAACTCCTGGTTCAGCAAAAAGAATTGGTTAAGCGATACTTCATTATTACCGGATGCTTCAATCAGCAAAAGAGCATTTGCCATCAGTTATCATAAAAACAAGGACCGCTGGAACAAAGCATTTGATTATTTACGCAAAACGGTTGCCGACTCTATAATTCCCGGGATAGTAAATCTCGACGGTGAAAATGTTTTTGTAAAAATCTCTGCATACAATTCTAAAAAACCTGCTGATGTATTTTATGAGACTCACAGGCAATATGCTGATATACACTATGTGCATTCCGGAACTGAGTATATCGGAATAAAGGATATTCAATCGCTTTCGGAAGAAAAACCTTATAATGCGGAAAAAGATATTAGTTTTTTTAAAGCGCAGGATGGCCATAAACTTTTTGCCAGTCATGGTACTTTCTTTATCTTTTTTCCGGGAGAAGTGCACCGGCCGGCATTAAGGGCCGAAGACAGTTCTTATGTACAGAAGATAGTGATTAAAATAAAGATCTGAAGATGAACTGGACACAGGTTATTGCGCCATTGAAAAATATTTACCTCTCGGCCATTCTTGCAGCTGTTCCCATCATATTTATTTTCTGGGCCCTGATCATAAAAAAAATGAAAGGGTATAAAGCAGCAGTGCTTACAATGCTGCTTGCTCTGTTTATCGCAGTGCCTGGTTATGGCATGCCTGTTAACCTGGCGTTTTTATCCGCGCTTGATGGTGCATTATATGGGTTGTTTACCATCAGCTGGGTGATTATCGGTGCAATGTTTTTATACAATCTCACGATCATGGGCGGGCAGTTTGAGATCATTAAAAACTTTATGGCTTCCATTACGCCCGACAGGAGACTACAGGCTTTATTAATCGCTTTTTCTTTCGGCTCTTTTGTTGAAGGTGCAGCGGGATTCGGTGCGCCCGTGGCCATTACCGCCGCAATGCTTACGGGGCTTGGGTTTAATCCGCTTTATGCGGCAGGCATTTGCCTCATCGCAAATACCGCTCCTGTCGCTTTCGGATCTATTGGCACACCAATCACTGTTGCGTCGCAGGTTTCCGGAATTCCTGAAATGGCTATCTCGCAAATGGTTGGGAGAACTTTACCATTCTTATCAGTAATGCTTCCGTTTTACCTGGTGTTCCTTATGTCCGGTTTGAAAAACACATTAGCTGTTTTGCCTGCCATCCTCGTTTCAGGTCTTAGTTTTTCCATCTTTCAATTTATAACGTCCAATTATATTAATCCGATGTTGCCCGATGTAATAGCAGGTCTGGCTTCCATCATCTGTTTAATGACGTTGCTGAAGTACTGGAAACCAAAAACCATCTGGAGGTTTAAAGAGGAGCCGGCGCCAACAACCAGGTCAGCTATTCAATATACAACAGGACAGATCGTAAAGGCGTGGTCGCCATTTATCATCATGACAATAGTAGTGATTGCCTGGGGGCTTGATCCTGTAAAGCATGTGCTCAATTCAATCGGGCAAATAAAATTCTATCTGCCTGGGTTAAAGGATTCCATTCTCAGTTCTGATGGTACTCCGCTCCTGATCAAACCATTTACTTTTAATTATCTGTCGAATGCCGGAACCTCCATTTTAGTGGCAGGACTGATCTCATTACCATTGATGGGCATGGGTTTAAAAAGCGCTTTGAGAGCCTATTTTTTAACGCTGAAGCAGTTGAAATTTTCACTTATTACTATTGCATCTATTCTGGGGTTTGCATTTATTGTAAATAATTCAGGAATGTCCATAACCATGGCAATGGCACTGGCAGGCACAGGTGCCTTATTCCCTTTTTTCTCTCCCGTTTTAGGTTGGCTTGGTGTTTTTCTGACAGGATCTGATACCTCATCAAATGCATTATTTTGTAAGCTTCAATATTCCTCTGCTCAGGCGATAGCAGTTGACCCTGTGATTACCGTAGCTGCAAATGCTTCAGGTGGTGTTTGTGCAAAAATGATTTCACCCCAGTCTATTGCAGTTGGCGTTGCTGCAGTGGGCATGGTGGGAAAAGAATCAGATCTTTTCCGGTTTACAGTTAAACACAGTTTTATCATGTTGCTCCTGGTTTGCATACTTACGGTTTTGCAGGCTTATGTAATTCACTGGGCGGTTCCCGAATATACTATGACGGATAATCACATATTAAAATCGGTTACAAGCCATACCGCCGGACTTCGCTATTTACTGATTACTGGTGCGGCTATTTTAATTACTATCGCGATCGTTTTTTTGTTGAACAGGAGAAAGTCTTTAATTAGAGAGTAAGAACATTTTCATGTGGGAACTGCGGGTATTTCAATCTCTCACGATTAAATATGATTACCATGACCGTCGGCTTATTCATTCCCTGCTATGTAAATATGTTTTATCCGGAGGCAGCAATTGCTACACTGAGCTTGCTTGAAAAACTGGGTGTAAAAGTCGCGTATCCCCTGCAGCAAACCTGTTGTGGTCAGCCGCTCGCCAATTCAGGTTTTGAAAAACTGACCGCGGGATGTGATGAGCTCTTTATTAAAAATTTTTCTTCTTTTGATTATATAGTTTGTCCATCGGGAAGTTGTGCATTGCATATTAAAGATCATCTCCATTCTGAAAAAAATAAAACACTGGCTTCTGAGATAAAAACAAAAGTATTTGAGCTGGTGGAATTTATAACAGATGTGTTAAAGGTTGAAAAATTATATGCCCGTTTTCCACATAAGGTAGGGTTGCACCAGAGCTGTCATGGTTTGCGTGGTCTTTATCTCGCGCAGATGAGCGAGCTGCAGGCTCCGCAATTTTCAAAACCCGAATATCTTTTGAATATGGTGGAGGGGTTGGAACTAATTCCACTGGAAAGAAAGGATGAATGCTGCGGTTTCGGCGGAACTTTTTGTGTTACGGAAGAAGCGGTATCAGTAAAAATGGGGAAAGACAGGGTAGCAGACCATATAAAAAATGATGCTGAATATATTACCTCGGCAGATCTTTCCTGTCTCATGCATATGGAAGGCATTTTGAAAAGAAACAAGAGTGATGTGAGAGTTATCCATATTGCCGAAATTTTAAACGCTCAATAAATTTCAATTTTTCAGAAATGGCTACCAGGGAACCAGGGGATCATGCGGCATTTGCCGAAAAATTCAACAGGGATGAAGCGCGCGTAAACTGGCATGATGAAACTTTGTGGACCGTTCGTAAGCGCAGAGACCTGAGGGCGGGCCAGCTTCCTGAATGGGAGGCCCTGCGGAGCAAAGCTTCCATGATTAAAGATCATACACTTTCCAACCTGCACGATTACTGGGTACAGTTTGAAAAAAATGCAATAGCGAACGGCGCCAGGGTGCATTGGGCTGCAGATGCAACGGAGCATAATATCATCGTACATGATATACTCAAAACCAATGGCGTGGCAAAAATGGTGAAGAGCAAATCCATGCTTACGGAAGAATGCCATCTTAATGAATATTTGCAGGACAATGGAATTGATGTGGTTGATTCCGACCTCGGTGAAAGAATTTTACAGCTGGCTGATGAACGGCCCACGCATATTGTAATGCCTTCGATCCATATAAAAAAAGAGGAAATAGGAGAATTGTTTCATCAGCATCTTGGCACGCCAAAGGGTATGTCCGATCCTCAGTTTCTCACGGAAACCGCAAGGCATCATTTGCGCGATGTATTTCTTACAAGAAGCGCAGCGCTTACCGGCGTTAATTTTGCCATCGCTGAAACAGGTGAATTTGTTGTATGCACCAATGAAGGAAATGCTGATATGGGAGCACATCTTGCCGATGTGCATATTGCGTCGGTGGGAATAGAAAAGATTATTCCCCAACGAAAACACCTGGGTGTTTTTTTAAGATTACTTGCGCGTAGTGCTACAGGCCAGTTTATTACAACCTATTCAAGCCATTTCAGTGTTCCGCGGAAAGGGAAAGAAATACATATTGTAATTGTGGACAATGGCAGAAGCCGTCAGCTGGCCCGGGAAGATTTCCGTAACGCCTTAAAATGTATCAAATGCGGCGCCTGCATGAACACCTGTCCCGTGTACAGGAGAAGTGGAGGGTATAGTTATAATTATACCATCTCAGGTCCTATTGGTTCCATACTTGCCCCTAATCTTGATATGGCCGATCATAAAGATCTTCCTTTTGCATCAACGCTATGCGGCTCCTGTACCAATGTTTGCCCGGTGAAAATTGATATTCACCAGCAATTGTACAAGTGGAGGCAGGTAATAGTGGCAGAAGGTCATGCGGAAAATAAAAAGAAACTGGCTATGAAGGCCATGTCGGGAATTCTTTCTTCTCCTTCTTTATTTAAGATGGCGGCCAAAGGTTTCAGTTGGGTATCAGGCATTCTTCCTGTTGCAGTTAAAAATAAGTTTAACGCATGGTATCACCAGAGAGAAATGCCCGAAGTAAAAAAAGAAACTTTCACGGCCTGGTATAAACGAAATCATAAAGAATGAGTAGTCGTGATCATATGCTTGGGCTTATGGCAAAAAACCAGCCGGCATTGCTGCCACTGGAAGAAACCAAACTGGAGGTGATCAGCTATAAAGATCCTGTGAGACAGTTTGCGGAAACCTTAACGGCTATCGGCGGGAAAGCTATAATGGTAAAGGATTTTTCTGAAATTAAAATGAGGATAAGGGAAGAGTTTGACACTACAAAGCGAATTGTTACTACGATACCCGAATTTTCAGACCTCGCTGAAATGTTTTCAGCGTCTGTTTTGCCACATTCATTTGAGAATACAGAATTAACCTTACTGCATACTGATTTTGCTGTAGCCGAAAACGGGGCAGTATGGATAACAGAAGATATTATGGGGCAGCGCATACTGCCCTTTATTTGTCAGCACCTGGCTGTGATTGTTTATGCAGATAATATTCTGCCCACTATGCAGGAAGCCTATGAGAGAATAGCCAGCAGGCGATATGGTTTCGGATCATTTATCGCAGGCCCCTCCAAAACAGCAGATATAGAACAGGCGCTGGTGCTCGGTGCACACGGACCCAGAACAATGACTGTATTTACGTTAAACGTTTAACGTTCAACGTTTAACGTTTAACGTTGAGCGTTATTTGATCATTAAAACCAAAATAAACATATTGAAATGTCAGACATCAGGATAGCCGGCAATCTCAGGGAAACATACCTTGACGTATACACAGCAGAAGTATTGGAAGTGCTTTCTTCCCTTGCGCATTATAATGTTGCTATAAAAGAAATGATGGCGGCACGTATAAAACGCAGAATTTCCAGGCAGGAAAAAAGGGAGAAGATTTCATTTCTGAATCCCTCCGGCAATATAGAGAGAACGAATATAAAAGTGCAGGACGCGCGGGACGGTAAGTTTGAAGGCGCAGTAATACCTGCTGATCTGCAGCGGCAATGGATACAGGGTACGGGGCCGGCTGCCAAGCCGAATGCACCACTGGAGAGTAGCATCCGGAATGTCGCCTATGCATTACTGTCAGGATCTGACGGATGGATGTTTGATGGAGAAGATGCGCTCGGACAGGTTTCTGCAATGTCCCTGGATAATCAGCGAAATCTTAAACTGGCGATACAGTCTGCACCGGTATTTCTGAAAGTTGCAGAAAAAGTGGCGCAGGAAATGAATAACTGGGCAAAGAATTTTCTCGGCCGAACGATTATAGATGATTTTAAAAAACAACTTGAATTTACCACTAAAATATTCAGGGTTCGCGGATTGCACC
>JAATGW010000019.1 GCA_015654495.1 Chitinophagales bacterium | reverse complement strand
ATGGTGATGTACTTCCATATCGTTAATTTCTGATTGCTGCCCCCCCGGCAGATTTGCGGATTCGACCGGGTTAACTGTTGCTGATTGTGTATCGATTTCAGGTGTTTCTGATAAATCAGGATCAAGCGAAAACAGATCATCCTCCGCTGATGCTTTTAATTCCTGATCTTCTGCTTTTTCCCCTGGTAAATTTTTTTCTTCAGCCATCGTCCTGATAAAATTTACTTCTGCCTTTCTGGCGTTGAATGAATTAATGCAATCTTCCACCTGCCTTCTTCCCTGCGGAATGCACCGCTTTCATTCCGGAATCTTTCAACCTTAAGTTTTCCGTTCTCACTACCGGATGGCATAGGCGAAATCACCTGAGATCCTGACCATTTTAATTGTAAATAAATCGGTTCGGACAACGATCGGTTATTGTAATCACGATATGTCGAATCGGGTTCTGTTTCAATATCCCATATTTCGCATGGTTCAATCAGGCGGTAATCATTGGTAACATTGGGGAGGAACATAGCCATTTTATTATTGTTATTTGATATCATATTCTTTTTTTAATAAAGCCAGTAAATTCTGCGCTTTTTTCAAAAAAATCTTTTCTTCTCTTCTTGTTGCTTTGTTGATTGATTTAACCGGATATAAGGTGTAATTGAATTCACGAAGATCGGCAACGCTGAATGGTGCTAATGGAGGATTGTCCTTAGGCCGGATGATTAAATTGTTCTCATCAAGCATCCTGTCAAAAACAAGTCCATCAAATTTCTTTCCGGCCGATTCATAGTAAGAATGCATGATCTCGGTTTCATTTTCAGCCTGTTTTAAGAGGTTTCTTATTGCTACATCATAACTGCTTATACTGTCCGCCACTTTCCGGTTGCGTATCAGGCGGAAGCCGCCGGAATTTTTTAATTGTTGTATTGTTCCGTCGCTGGGTACAAACCGGATGGAGATATTCCGGGTTACATAAATTGCATGAAAATAAATATCACCGGTTTTCGATGCATCGTTGTTTAAGAGGAAGGTTAAAGAATCCATTCTTTTCTCTCTTCTTTCCCGAAAATGAATAATGCTTTCAAGGCTGACTGTATCAGTAGCGATATCGTTGATCAGGGAGCCGATAAACTGTCTCTCCCTCTCTTTTTCAATTTTATGCTCTAACTGATATTCGGCCAGTGAACCGCAGAACACGGCAAGGAACAACATGAGGAATTCCCAAAAATATGCTTTCCGGTTTTTTTTTCCGTGAGCATGCGAATGGTGATGGACTTCCATATTATCGGGTTGAGATTGTGTGTTTGGAGTGGGGAGCGCAGGTGTATTTCTGTCTTCCGGGAAATGCTCCTTTGCATTCTCCTTATTGAAATCTGTATCCGGACCTTTGGGACTTTCCGGCGGTATTTTTTGTTCTGAAGACATATTATAAAACATTCGGCATTCTCAGCCTGGTAAAGACATTCTTTGTTTTTTTTCTGAAATAACAGACCTGTTATCAGCGACTACAATCCAAAAAAATCACAGGATCTGAATAGGTTAACGGGCACGGAGAAGGGAAAGCCCGGTTCTCCGTCGAATTCAGAGAAATGCTGAAGTTTTCATCAGGTGAGAAGAAGAGCAGTTCATTGACACAATTCCGGAGTATAACAATATTGTCTGCAACGACAGGGTACTATGAAGACCGCTGAGCTTAGTTTTTTCAGATGGTCTGGCCTCCTTAAATTTATTATTTTTTTCGCATCTGCCACGATAATACAGCAAAGCCCACACGAAGCCCTGAACATTCATTGATACCCATCTGTCAACATAAGGAAGTTTTTTCGTATGCCGTCTATGGCGTTTTCCGTTAATTTGCAAAAAAATACAATGCGATATCTGTTGATAGTTTTGTTTCTCTCAGGTCAGCTTTCGGGTTCAGCACAAAAGCCTGATAAATGGATTAAAGAAAAGCAGGTAGCTTCCATTCTCAGAACCTTGTCTGCTGATGAGATGCAGGGTCGTCGGCCGGGTACACCCGCTATGGACAAAGCTGCAGCCTTTATAGCTTCAGAATTCAAAAAAGCCGGGCTGGAGCCGCTAAAAGGAAATTCCGATTTTCTGCAGCGTTTTGATATGATCAGTGCTGAAACCAGCAGCCGTTCTCTTATAATTAATGGCCGCAAGCTGGATAATAATGAGTTTACTGTTTTTGCCGGCGAAGAAAATATCAAATGGGAAGCAGGAGCTGCGGAAATTAAATATATCAAAGCAGGCGAAAATTTCGGACAGAAAGTATTTGCTGAGTTTCAGGGTTCAGGTAATGTGTTACTTATCGCCGATACTTCGTTCACCAGGATTTTTAACCGGTTCAGAAATTTCCGTTCTCCCAGGTGGGGAGGCAATGTGATCGTTGCACTATCTCAAGAGACAGTATATCGTTACCAGGCTGAGGCAATTTCCACAATAAAGAAAATCAGTTATGCCAATGTTGCGGGAATGATTCCGGGCAAAAGCAAAACAGATGAAGCGGTTAGTTTTTCAGCACATTATGACCATCTGGGTATCGGGAAACCCGTTGAAAATGATTCGATCTTCAACGGCGCCAATGATGATGCATCCGGAACAACAGCTGTAATTGCACTGGCATCCTACTTTAAAAAACTGGGACCACAGGAAAGAACCCTGGTCTTTGTTGCATTCACAGCTGAAGAGTCCGGAGGTTTTGGTTCTACCTATTTTTCCAGACAGATGGACCCTGCTAAAGTTGTTGCCATGTTCAATATTGAAATGATTGGTACCGACAGTAAATGGGGAAAGAACAGCGCATATATTACGGGATACGATAAAACAGATTTCGGAAAATTGTTACAGGCTGACCTTACAGGTTCGTCTTTCACTTTTTCTCCTGATCCTTATCCTGACCAGAATCTTTTTTACCGTTCGGATAATGCTACACTTGCCAGGCTCGGTGTTCCTGCACATACCATTTCCACTTCAAAAATGGACAGCGAGAAATTTTATCACACGGTCAATGATGAATTCGAAACTCTTGATATGAAAAATATGACCCAGATCATACGTGCAATTGCTATCAGCAGTAAAGGCATTGTGAGTGGAAAAGTTGCGCCGACGAGGGTTGTTGGGGAGTAACTGGAAACAGGTTACTGGTTTCTGGGTTTTCCAGTTCCCAGCTACCAGTGACCAGAGTCCAGCATCTCATTCCAAAATCCTTCTGCCACTGCTATTCTCAAACCAGGCATAATTCACTGCTGCAGGGCCGTTGAAGCGATACTGCACACCTACGATGCCCGTTGGGTCGTTGGGAAATACAAATGAGGAGGCCAGGTGATCATCCACAAAAATTTTCATCTCCTTATTTTTTGTTTCAACGTGGAGTTTGGTCCAATCCCTGAGATCAGCGCCGAATCCGGATAAGTCCGCCGTTTTGCTGTTCAGGGATTTGCCTGCTGCATACAGATTCAAATCGCCTGCACAGATTTTTGCCGACAAGGGAATAATAATGACATCATCCCTGCATTGGATCAGTATCTGAACAAACTGACATGCATTACTTCCACTATTAAATTCGTTTTTGATTTTTGTTTCAAAAATGAAATTATCATTCATCAGATCACCAAGATCTCCCTGGTTAAAAAAGCGGATTTTTGGAGCAGAAGGATGCAGTGAAAGATTATAACCTGAGAGAACTGTACTATCGATTTCAATCAGTCCGTTTTTCTGATAATCCTCTTTCTTAAAATACAAGGGTATAGATTCATTTTCTGCAAGGCAGAGCCAGCCCTTTGTACTGATCTGCAGATTGTGTGCCTTCACAATTGTTTTGTCGATAATCAGTTTCGTCCGGAAAAACCCCGGGTAATAATAGATTGCTGAATGTTTGTGATTATTTTTTGATACGAGGGTTTTTCTGTTGATATCCCATGTTTGTACAATATAAACTGAATCTGTTTTTGCTGTGGAAGCATCATAGGTGAAGATGACTGAATTAGGGACACCCTCAGAAATAATTTTATCTGCGCTGAATTCAAATTTCGAGCTATCGATTTCCGGTTCCTGTTTTCTTCCTGAAAAAATCAGGAAACTCATTGCAAACAAAAAAAACAATATGCCTACTAAAAATGAAACAGGTATACTCCGTTTTTTCTTTTCCTCTTTTAGTTCCTGCCGCATTACAGGCTGCTGAACGGGAATTTCTTTTGTTTCGTTGTTTATATTTTTTGTAAAAGACCGCCAATCTTCAAAATCCAGAAAACGTGCAAGCGTATTTAAAGTCGTCAGGGTGGGCGAATGCTCATACTTTACTTTCCCCCAGATCCTTTTCAATGTTGTTACACTTAGTATTACTGATGTCTTTTCCTCAATGGCCGTACTGAGTTTTTCGAAATCATAACTGGTCCAGTTTTTACAAGGTCCCCAATTCAGAAGTCCTTCAATCTGATGAAGACAGTTTTTTATTGCGGCAGACTCATTGATATCATTCATTTGGCCCATTTAAAACCTTTGAACGGAACTTGAACAAACTTGACAAGGCTTTGAACAGCAATTTCCATCCGTTCTGAACACCTTTATAAAGCTAATCAACAAAACAGAAAACAAGGTTACCATTCTGCATGAATGGATCTCAGGATTGGCAATAAAGAATCAGATTAATCAGAAAGAACAAATCCTTAGCATCATGAAAAATTTTATTTGTATTCTGGCAGTAGTGCTTGTGCCCGTTTTCTTAAATGCACAAAAAAAGAAACCGGTTAAGTCTGCTCAGACTCAGGGAGCAGCAAAGGAAACGGTTAAAATTCCATTAACTCCTGACACATGGGAATTTCAGGAAGGTAAGGTCAGTTTTCTGGAATATAAGGGTGTGAGCGCAGTGAAATTAAATGAGAATTCGGGAAACATGATTTACAAAAATCTGAATTTTATCAATGGCACTATTGAATTTGATGTAGAAGTAAATCAGGCACAACCTTTTCCAGGTATTTTTTTCAGATGGCAGAATATAGATGAAGCTGAACTTGTTTACCTGCGAACAGGCGCTGCAACCCGTAGAAATGCTTTTGATGCAGTTCAGTATTCAAGTATTATCAAAGGAGTAAATCTCTGGGATCTTCAACATGAATACCAGTCGTCAGCGCTTTTAAAAATTGGAGAATGGAACCATATTAAGCTGGTGGTTTCGGGAAAACAACTGAAGGTTTTTGTTAACAATCCGTCTGAGCCTGATCTTTATGTACCCTGTATGGAAGGCGGCATTCCGGAAGGGAAAATTGCACTCGGTACTGGTTTCCCGGGAGAAGCTGTTTTTGCAAACCTGGTGGTTAGCCCCGGAGCAACCGAAGGGCTTGATTCTGATGCAGGTGCCGATATAACCCAGCATGATACCCGGTATATCCGGAACTGGCAGGTGTCAAAACCCGACTCATTGCCTTACGGAAGAGAACCCGGTGCTTTTATGCTGCCCAAACCGGAAATGACCTGGGGAAATATTCAGGCCGAACGCAGAGGCCTGGTAAATCTTACAAGAAAATTCGGTGGAAGTAATTATCGCAGGTTTGTTTGGCTTCGCGTTAAAATCAAATCTGAATTTAACCAGGTTCAGCATCTGAAGTTGGGTTTCAGCGATGAAATATGGGTGTTTGTGAATCAGCGACCTGTTTATGTTGACAAGAACATCTATTTTCAGAATATGCGCAAAAGCCCCAATGGCCGCATTTCACTTGATAATTGCAGTTTCCTGCTTCCGCTTAATAAGGGAGAAAATGAACTCATCATCGCATTGTCGAATGATTTTTATGGATGGGGGCTGATGGCGCGGCTTGAAAATCTGGACGGAATTGAATTTTTGTAATCTCTTTCTCTAGCCCTAGCTCTCTCTCTTTCTCTTGCTCTTGCTCTTTCAGGCAGCAGGCAGCAGGCAGCAGGCAGACAAATCTGATGCGGCGCAAGATACAGATGTTTCAATTGCTTCGGCTTTAGCAAAATGTCATTAAGTTAAGGAACATCTTAATAAAGACAGGGCCGGGAAGCCATCAAGACGGAAAGCACACGGGGAATTTCCCCCGTCAATTCTTTCCCGCCTCACCGACTTACCGGCCTGTATTCATTTCGGCAAGCTTAACTAAATGACATCCGGCTTTAGCTGGAGGAAAACAGATCAAAAATGAAATAGGCTTTAACCGAAAATGGAGGCTTGTTCTATTTAAAGTTTCGCAGATTTCAATGGTTGTTGCCGGCTTGCGGCTTTAGACTTGTGACTTTTTTGGCCTCAGGACTCCCGACTTCCGACTAATGACTGATGTACCGCTGCACTCATTTCTTTCATAAGTGAGAGGTCTTTTTCAATTGCATTACCTACAACAATGATATCCGCACCGGCTTTACAATTAAGCCAGGCTTTTTCAGGAGTTGTGATGCCACCGCCTACAACAATGGGTACGCTAACCTGCTGAGCCACGGCGGCAATCATCGTTTCCGATACCGCGCGTTTGGCGCCGCTACCAGAATCCATATATATCAGGCTCATCCCAAGCATTTCACCTGCAAGGGCAGTACATACAGCAATTTCATTTTTGTCGGCCGGTAAAGGGTTCGCATTACTGATATAAGAAACTGTTGTAGGTGCTCCACCATCGATCACCATATATCCGGTAGATATGATTTCCAGTCCGCTCTGTTTTACAAACGGGGCTGAAATAACGTGCTGGCCAATCAGTAATTCAGGATTTCTTCCCGATATCAGGGACAAATAGAGCAGGGCATCAGCATAACGGGAAATCTGTGAAGGGCTGCCAGGGAAGAGAATTACCGGCAGATCGCATTCTTTTTTTATTTGCTGAACCACTTCATCCAGGTGATTTGTAATCACCAGGCTGCCTCCAACCAAAAGATAATCAACTTCAGCTTCAACAGCCATTGAAGTTATTTCTTCAATTGATTGTTCGTCCACTTTGTCAGGGTCGATGAGTACGGCAAATGACTTTTTACCTTGCTGTTTTCTGGCTGATATGGACGAATAGATCTTCCGGGACATTCGATTTCGGTTACCGTTGGTGCAAAAATGCAAAAAGTTTTTTGATTTGAGTTACGTAAAACAACGAATACAAGGCTTTCAACGGCATCACAATTTCACAATAATTATTGAATATATAAACCTGAATTCAAATATGCTGATATGATAATCAGAATGCTATCACAAACGGAGATAAACAGCAAATTGAATAACATGGTTATTTACGTGACCGGAACCCCGGCCCGCCACATATTGATTCAGATAACCCGTTTCCAGATCAAGCTCCTTTCTTAACCTCCAGCCTACCGCACCGTAAAACCTGTTCTGGTCAAAGAATTTATTGTTCACATTCGCTGAGCCGGTGATATTGAACATTACTTCATTCTGAACAGCTGTAAAAAATCCTTTTTCAAATTTTGGCTGAAAGGGTATAGGAAAAATGCTCCTGAAAAAATACCGAAAGCGTGTGACGTACAGATAACCATCTTTTTCGATTTTGTTATTTATGTTCACCGCCTTTGGAATAAATCTTTCCTCCAGCCTCAAACGATGATTCAGCTTAACCTGTTTTCCAATCTTTTGAGGAATTATATATTGCTGCCAGATCCTTTGCTCACCTAACGGTCCTCTGGCATCTCCGATATGGCGCCAGGCTAAATTTAATGCATAACCGAAGGTCAGTATCTGTGATTTTTTTAAATGGATATTAATACCAGGTCTGATAATGATGGTTTCTGCATTTTTCCAATGATCATCGCTACGTAGCTGAAAATCAAAATGGGTACTCAGACTCTTATTTTTACTGATGTTATTGGTGTTCATGAACATGAACCAGCCTGAAAAACGGCTGCCCTGTCCTTTTGCATTCAGGCAAAACAAAATCATCCATGCCTGGCTGATGGCCAGCCTGTACAATAACTTCATCCCTTAAGTATTCGTTCAGTTGTAGTAGTATCAAAAAAGCGGGCAAAAATAGCGGTAAAAAATTTGCCGGAAGGTGGATGGACCTCCTTTATCTTTTTCTATCGTATTTTTTTGGCAATTCCAAATAAAATTCTACCAGCATTGTGTAAAAACAATCTTTCCCCATTCAGCCTTGATTTCATTCTGTTTTCCACATGGTGTTGATATTTCTGAGCTTGATAAAACAATAAGGAAAAATATTTTCGTTCTCCCACCAAACTCTAAAAGAAAGAATTAACACAATTTTAAAATTCATATAAATCATTTTTTATCATGTCAGGCACGCATACTACCCATGGAACAGAAGGGCTGCAATTCAAAAGGCAGTTTACTTCGGACGAAACAAACGTATTTGATTTGTTTGAATACGACTATCGTCCCTCTGTACTACGTAACCCAAGCGGTGAAATTGTTTTTGAGATGAATAATGTTGAGGTTCCCAGGCAATGGAGCCAGATTGCGACGGATATTCTTGCACAGAAGTATTTCCGTAAAGCGGGAGTACCACAGGCAGATGGATCGAAGGGTCGCGAGTCTTCTGTGAAGCAGGTTGCCCATCGTATGGCAAATTGCTGGAAGGTCTGGGGTGAGCGTTATGGCTATTTTGCTTCTGAACAGGATGCCCGGGTTTTCTACGACGAGCTTGTTTATTGCATTTTGAACCAGGCTTGCGTACCTAATTCTCCACAATGGTTTAATACCGGATTACATGAAAGTTATGGAATTACGGGAAAGCCTCAGGGTCATTATTATGTTGATCAGCTGGATGGGGAACTGAAAAAATCCACTTCTGCCTATGAGCGTCCGCAGCCACATGCCTGTTTCATTCTTAGTGTAAGTGATGACCTCGTTAATGAAGGCGGTATAATGGACCTCTGGGTTCGCGAAGCGCGTATTTTTAAATATGGATCCGGTGTCGGTACAAATTTTACAAGTGTACGTGGTGAAGGTGAAAAACTGAGT
>JAATGW010000640.1 GCA_015654495.1 Chitinophagales bacterium | reverse complement strand
GTCGCCCGTTTTGATAGCGAAAACGACAGCGGAATTTATGATGCAATGAATAAAGGCATCGGAAGGGCTAAGGGCGATATTGTTGGAATATTGAATTCAGACGACCTGTACACAAGCCCTGAAGTACTCAGAAAAATAGCAGATCTCTTTGCTGATCCCGGGGTTCAGGCGGTTTATGCAGACCTGGAATATGTTGATCCGGTAGATACTAATAAGGTTGTCAGGTACTGGAAATCAGGGAACTACAGTTCCAGAGGATTTTATTTGGGCTGGATGCCGCCCCATCCTACTTTTTTTGTAAGGAGGGAGCTTTATGGCAAATTCGGCGTTTTTAACTGCAATCTTAAAAGCGCGGCTGACTATGAGCTGATGCTTCGTTTTTTATTGAAAAATAAGGTGAAACCTGCATATTTACCCGAAGTTATCGTTAAAATGCGGACCGGTGGGATGAGCAATGCTTCCTGGCGAAACCGCTTGAAGGCAAACCGGGAAGACAGAGAAGCGTGGCGGCTAAATGCAATACGTCCATTCTTCTTTACGTTATTTTTAAAGCCTTTTCGTAAAATTCTGCAATATGTAAAAAAGTGAGGCTGAAAATTAACCAGCCGCCTTTTCAGAAAAAGATTGAATAATCAGATTTATTAAGAATTATTAATATCAAATTATGGCAAAAAGAGCTTTAGTATGTGGTGCCGGTGGTTTTATCGGTGGTCATCTGGTAAACAGGTTGAGAAAAGAGGGTTATTGGGTACGCGGAGTAGACCTTAAGCGCAATGAGTATGGCAATACCCATGCTGATGATTTTATAGTTGGTGATCTCCGGGATCCTTATGCGGCTGAAAAAGCTCTCGAAGGCGGATTTGATGATGTTTATCAGCTTGCTGCAGACATGGGCGGTGCTGGTTATATTTTCACCGGTGAACATGATGCTGATGTAATGCACAATTCTGTATTATGCAATGCGAATGTGCTGCACGCTGCCAAAGATGCAGGTGTTAAAAAAATATTCTATTCATCTTCAGCCTGTATGTATCCTGAACATAATCAGCTGGATCCTGATAATCCAAAATGTTCAGAAGAATCAGCCTATCCGGCGAATCCGGATAGCGAATATGGTTGGGAGAAATTATTCAGCGAACGCCTGTATTTATCTTACTTCAGAAACTATGGTATCCAGGTAAGGGTCGGCAGATTCCATAATATTTTCGGTCCGCAGGGAACCTGGACAGGTGGAAAGGAAAAAGCACCTGCTGCCATGTGCCGAAAGGTTGCTGAAGCTGAAGAAGGTGGAGTGATTGAAGTATGGGGTGATGGTAAACAAACCCGTTCATTTCTTTATATCGATGAATGCCTGGAAGCAGTTCGCAGACTGGTGGAATCAGATTTCACAGGTCCGGTCAATATCGGATCAGAGGAAATGATTTCGATCAACGACTTTGCAAAAATGGCAATCGCTATTTCCGGTAAAAATCTTTCAATCAGAAATATCAAAGGCCCTACAGGTGTTCGTGGTCGCAATTCTGACAATCATCTTATTCAGCAGAAACTGGGATGGGCTCCTAATCAGCCGCTGCGCGTAGGAATGGAAGCAACATATAAATGGGTAAGTGCACAGGTTGCTGCCCGTAAACTGGCAACTGTATAGGCTGACTAATTTCAGAAACGGTTATCCTACCTCGTTATATTGCCTGTTGTTCATTGCTGAAAATGAACAACAGGTTTTTTTAATTATATGAAGAAGGAATCAAAAATATTTGTAAGCGGACACAGGGGATTGGTCGGGTCTTCTCTTGTAAGAAAGCTCAATGCAGAAGGGTATAAAAATCTACTGCTCAGAACTTCCTCAGAACTCGACCTGCGCGATCAGCAGGCAGTGGCTTCTTTTTTCGAAAAAGAGAAACCGGATTTTGTTTTTCATGCAGCGGCAAAGGTTGGAGGAATAATGGCGAACAATACCTACAGAGCGGTTTTCATTTACGACAACCTGATGATTCAGTCGAATGTGATTCATTCTGCCTGGAAAACAGGTGTACAAAAATTGCTTTTTCTGGGTTCTTCCTGTATCTACCCAAAGATTGCACCGCAGCCACTAAAAGAATCATACCTGCTGACAGGTGAACTGGAACCTTCAAATGAGCCTTATGCCATTGCGAAAATCGCTGGAATAAAAATGTGCGATGCATACAGGGCGCAGTATGGCTGCAACTTTATTTCTGTAATGCCCACGAATTTGTATGGTCCGGATGATAATTTTGATCCGCAAAATTCACATGTTTTGCCGGCACTGATCAGAAAATTCTGTGAAGCAAAAGAGAACAACGCGGCTTCAGTTACTTTATGGGGAACCGGTAAGCCAATGCGTGAATTTATGCACGCGGATGATCTTTCAGATGCCTGTCTTTTTCTGATGTTGAATTATAATGAGGGAGGATTTGTGAATATCGGAACCGGAACAGACCTGGAAATCCGTGAAATAGCGCATCTTGTGAAGAAGATTGTTGGCTACAACGGAGAAATAGTTCATGATCTCTCAAAACCAGACGGAACACCACGCAAACAACTGGATCTGTCGCGTTTACATAGTCTCGGCTGGAAACACAGCATATCGCTCGAAGATGGTATCCGCTCAACAGTAGAAAGTTTCAGAAAAAAAATGAAGTTAACCTATTGAATTACCCGTTCAGCTTTTGATAGTAGAATCAATCCACCGATTTTCTCATAAACTTCATTTCTTTGTACCAGCATCCCAAGTCAATCTGAAATATGCTTTCTTTCTTTTCAAGAAAAAAATCGCAGCCTTTTCCGTTCCACCGGCTGGTGACAGACATGCATTCGCATCTGATCCCGGGGATTGATGATGGCTCGCCCGATATTGAAACTTCAGAGTTGCTTCTTAAAGGATTGCTGGATCTTGGGTACTCGCATTGCATCACTACTCCACATATTATGGAGGACCTGTATCCGAATACCCCTGCTTCTATACAGGCTGCTTTTGATCGATGGAAAGTAAGGTCTGAGTTCCCGGCGCTCTCAAATTATGTGAGGCCGGCTGCAGAATACCTGCTGGATGGAAATATGGATTCACTTCTGGAAAAAAAGGAATCGCTCCAGGTTCTGAAAAATAAAATGGTACTTGTGGAAATCTCATTTGCAAGTCCTCCGATTCATCTGAAGGAATTATTGTTTCAACTGCAGATGAACGGATATCAGCCGGTATTTGCGCATCCGGAACGATATGCTTTTTATCATCAGCATACCAAAGAGTATACGGATATCAAAGCTTCGGGATGTCTTTTTCAGTCTAATTTACTTTCCTTTACAGGCTATTATGGATCAGGCGTGAAGCAGGCAGCAGAATGGCTTGTTCAGAAGAAAATGATTGACTTGCTGGGAACGGACCTTCATCATGAAAAGCACCTGCATCATCTCAGGGAGCTGACTCTTACTCCTGCTCTTTCTGCTTTACTGGATGAACATGGGATGATGAATGCCACGCTTTGGTAACCCTATTTGCATTTTTTCATTAAAAGAGAGGAAACAGTTTTTTCTATATTTACAGCCTGTTTGAAGAAATGCTGAACTGGCTTTATGTAAAAAATTTATTTTAAAAACGCACTTAAATCCAATTCCACTGCATGGAAAATGTTACTGACGACATCAGATATGTTCACACTACGGAAGTTCATAATACGGGCGCGGCATCTGAAGTAGTGCCGGTCCTGATTAAATGGTTTAATCCCAAATCGGTTGTGGATGTTGGATGCGGGATCGGCTCATGGCTGAAGGTATTTGCTGACAATAATGTAAGTATTACAGGAATAGATGGAACTTATGTCAACAAAAAACTGTTGTATATCGATGAAAAAAATTTCATCGAACACGATCTCAGAAAGCCGTTGGATCTGGGTAGAAAATTTGACCTTGTCATTTCGCTTGAAGTAGCCGAACACCTGCCACCTGAAAATGCCGATGATTTTGTAAAATCACTGGCAAGCCTTGGCGACACAATTATTTTCTCTGCTGCTATCAGGGGCCAGGGTGGCCATAAACACCTGAATGAAAATGATCCGGCCTACTGGCAGAAAAAGTTTGAGAAGCTGGGCTATACCTACTATGATATCTTAAGGCCCGTTTTCTGGAATAATAACAAAATCGAATGGTGGTACCGGCAGAATATGTTTGTCGTATCAAAACAAATTCCACAGACTACTGCAGAAGAAAAAGTTTTTCTTCCTGCTTTTCATCCGGATTTTATTGAAATCCTTCAGCAGCGGATCAGGGAGGCTAACCAGAAAAGAAAAGAACTGGTGGAAGGTCATATAGGACCCTGGGCAGCATTCAAAATTTTCATAAAATCTCTCTCAAAATCCGGGAAGTAAATCCAGTAAGAGAATTTATTCGGTTACTTCTATTTTACTCTGAAAAGGGCGCCGGTAATTAGGGTCTGCTGTTTATAGCGTCAACTCAGACTGATGCTGCATTTGGGTTGAATTTTGTGTAACCAGGATGCAAGGATTTATTGCTTTATTACCTAAAACCCTTGCACCTATAGCCATATCATCAGTATTTATTTAT